>NZ_JBSFTC010000040.1:0-57812 GCF_053590415.1 Nonomuraea sp. NPDC003201 | reverse complement strand
CACCTGCTGCTGTCGGCCGGGCGCGGCCCGCAGGAGTGTGCCTGGGCGTTGGCGCAACTGCTGCACCGTATGGAAGCTGACGCCATCCGGCAGGGTCTGGAGATCCATCGGGCCCAGACTGTTCCCGGTGATCGGCGCGGCACTTATCGATCGGTCCTCGTCCGGATCGCAGGTGACGGTGCCGAGGCGTTCGCCGCGTCGTGGACCGGAACTCTGTGCTGGCAGGCTCCCAGCCCGTACCGGGCCAGCACCGGCAGAAAGAACTGGTACGTCATCGCCGAGCCGTGCCAGGTCGACGCCCCGCATACGACGTTCGCGGAAGCGGACGTCGACATCGTCGCCTGCCGCACCGGTGGCCCCGGCGGTCAGCATCGGAACAAGGCCAGCACGGCCGTACGGGCGACCCACCGGCCCACGGGGATCGTCGTCGTGGTCGACACCGAGCGGCAGTTCAACCTCAACCGCCGCATCGCCATGCGGCTGCTGCGACAGCGCATCGAGCACGGGGACGAGGTGGCGGGGCGCGCCGTCACCACCGCCCGCTGGCGCATCCATGATGAGCTCGTACGCGGCAACCCCACCCGCATCGAACGCCCGTAGACGTCTGGGCAGGACCTGGCCCCGCAGGAGCAGACGGCGGCAATCCACCCTGATCACGCCCATCGTGAAAGGGGGATCGCATCAGTCGGCATGAGGTCGGTGGGGCAAAAGCGTGCAGTGCCGCCCATGACGAGTTCTCCCCGTGTCGCCGCACCAGCCCATATGACGCGGCAGCGGCGATGTGGCCACAGATGAGCACCAGAACTGTGGTTCAGGGAGAGGACGGAATTCGTCGCAGGAGCGCCACCGCACAGCCCTGAGAACTGCTAACGCAATGAGGTGAGGCATCGCCAGCAGATGTGGGGGCAGGCCGGCTTGAGGAATGCCTCGTGAATGTCGGCGCGGACTTTCCAGCGGATGCGCAGACGTCGGAAGGCGTGCAGCAGGGTGAAGGTCTGCCCAGGCCGGAGCTATGTGCGGTGTCGTGGCGCGCGATCAGTGGGCGGATCTGTAGTTCGCGCACCAGGCGCCGATACTTGTCGTGGTCGTAGCCCAGGCCGGCGGGCACGACGTCGGGGCGCTGGCGGGGGGCCGCCGCGCTCGCCGCGTACCTTCGGGACGGCCCGCAGGAGCGGGATGAGCTGGGTGACGTCGTTGCGGTGGCACCGGTGAGGATAACGGCAAGGGTGGTGTCGGTGATCAGGTGGTGCTTGCTGCTGAGCCGTCCGCGATCGACCGGGGACGGGCCGGCGCCCTGATCTGGGAAGAGTCCACTGCGGCCCGGAAGAGGTTGAGCGTGTCCGCCGGGCGCAGGCGGTCCGGCATCACCTCGTGCAGGCGCTGCCAGATGCCGGAGACGTTCCACTCGGCCAGGCGTCGCCAGCAGGTCATGCCCAACCGTATAGCCCAGCTCTTGTGGCAGGTGCTGATGCCGGTTGCAGGACGAACAAGATGCCCCGTAACGCAAGGCGGTCATGTAGCCGCTTGCTTCCCGGATGGCGTAAGCGCCGCCGATGCTGGGGCAACAGCGGCTCGATCACGCCCACAGCTCGTCCGGCCTCAGCTTCGCCACCTGCGCTCCCTCTCGCTCGGCTCCAGCGAGAGATCAAAGCACAACAAAATAATTCTGTTAGGACTTCTTAGAAGGCGCCATGGAAGATCTTTTGGTCTTCTCCTGACCGTTTGTTTGACGACCCCCCACACTGAAGGCCGTGACGAACGATCTCACCGACGCGTGGGACCGCCTGGTTCCTCTCCGCCGGCTTTACCAGGTGGCGGCCCTGCTCAACATGCCGCGCCTGGATGAGAGCGCCGCGCGCGAAGACGCGCCGCAAATCAACCAGCAGGCGGTGCTGTACGCCGGCATCGCCGACTGGGCTCGACTATCGGCCCAGGCGGCCGAACAACTCGGCAGGCCGGATGCGGCCGACACTGCCGATGAATACACCTACCTTGTCGAATACACCGACGAGCACGCCAAAGGCTGGCACCCCGCTCCCAGCGAGCACTCCCAGGGAATCATCCTGGCCGACACGGCCGAGGCGGTCGCGCAAACCGTACTCACTCACTACATCACCCACCTGGCCGAACACCGCGACGACTACCAACTGTGGCTAGTCGACTCGCTATCCCTGCGCGCGAGTGTGTGGCACGTGAACACCGCCGCGGCGCACCCCTGCGGCCGCCACTCCAGCTATCCCTTCTCGGCGCACACATTCAAGAACGCGATGATTCTCCCCCACGCCGTCGAGATCCGCATGCCTGTCCAAATACACCGGTTCATGAACCACTACATCGCCCCGTAACTGAGAGCCGGAGTCATGGAAACGACGTAACCCCTGCCCCCATGCGGTTTGAGCTCTCCCAAAGCGGGTGCCGCAGGTTCGAATCCTGATCGTTCAGGGTCGGCGAGCGTGTCGTCACTTGTTCCAGGCCACCAGGAACTCTGCCAACGAGATGCGTCCGTCCACGTCCCCGTCGTGCTCGTCCGAGACTTTGAAGATCGAGTCGAGCTCGGTGGCGGTGACCTGCTCGCCGCGCGCGTTCATGGCGAGCGCGAACTCTTCGCGCGTGATGTATCCGTCCCCGTCCCGGTCGAACTCCTGGAACGTGGCGGTCGGGTCGTCGAGATCTGGCATGGGTGACCTCTCATCGTGCGATTCATTCGATGTACTGGCAAAGCAATATCGAAGCACGAGCTTGTGCCCCCACGCGAGGAATGACGGGGCGAAAAGCGCCGGTCGTGGCGCCCCATTTCGGATCCGCGACGGCAGGAAGTCGATCGAGCTGATCGCTACCGTCTGCTCGCACGAACCGGCGTAGATCGGACGTGCCGGGGTGACCGGGTGACTGGGTGACCGTGGATGGGCAGCAAGGGGAGCGGATCACGGCGTTGCGGACGCTGGCTGCGGATGCAGGTCGCGGGTTGTGGGTGCCGGTGCAGGTCACGGGGTGCAGGTCGGGGGGTGTGGGGTGCTCGACAACGGCGTGTGCGTGGACGAGGCTCGGAGGCTCTCCCGTGAGGTGCCCGCTGCTGCCCGGGATCAAGCGCGTATCCAGGCGGCCGCGACCCGGAGGAGAAGGCCGCCAGGAAGCGGTGTGATGGGGCGCGGGCGCGTGTTGGGTCCGCGCTGGATGAAGGGGAACCGTCTATGGCGCCGGACGAGTGGGACAGGATCTTGATGCTCCGGTGGCTGTCGGGTCGGTGGCTTCGTCACGCCGTGTGCCTGCGCGTCAAGACCAGGATGGTGTCAGCCGCGGGCGGGGGTGCGGAAGACCTGGCGGCTGTGCCAGCTGATGTGGTCAGGCTCCACCGCGTCCAGGCCGGGCTGGGGAGTTCGGGCGGGGTGGCCGGACAGGGAGAGGACCAGGTCGTGGGATGCCTGTGACCGGCCCACGAACCTGGCGGAGACGGCGATGGTGCGGTCGATGGTCAGGCCGAGGACGCCTTTGTCGAATAGTTTGTGGTGGATGGCGCACAGGCACAGACCGTTGGTCAGGTCGTCGGGTCCGTCGAAGGCCCACCAGCGTACGTGTGCCGCGTCCAGCCCCACCGCCGCGCCGTCCAGCCAGCCGTCGTAGGAGCAGAACGCGCAGCAGTACTCGTACGCCATGAGCACCCGGTCGCGGAAGCCCGGGTCGCGGCGCAGGACCGGTGGTGTCCGGAGCTCATCGCCGGATTCCAGGTCGAGGCCGGTCAGCAGGCACAGGTCCGGGTGCAGGGATGGGGCGAAGTTGGCGTCCAGGAGGTGGCGGGCGATTCGCCCCAGCAGGCCGGGTTCCTCCGACAGGGCGCGGGCCAGGTCGGGGTGGAGGCGGCCGGCGGCCTGGCTGTCGCGGAGGCGGCCCAGCTCCGGGCCCGGGCTGCCCGGGCCGTGGCGGGTGTCGACCAGCCAGAGGCCGTCGTTCGTCAGATGGTGGAAGGGGTAGCCGGGGCTGGTGTCGCGGGGCGGGCCGTACTCCTTGAGCAGTTTCTTGAGCTCGGCCTCGGCGGCGCTGAACGTGATGGGCCGGTTGCCGTGCCGTTGGAAATGGCCCAGGGCGTACAGGAGGAGGAGCGGCTTGTGCGGTGCGCGCTCGCCGCCTCTGGTCCAGCGCCGGATCTCAGCGACCCGCTCGATCCAGTCCACGATCGGCCAGTGTAGAGCGATTATCCGCCTGTCGCGGTGGCCGGCCGCGCCCTATAGTCACCGAGTGAGCGATCTCCAGCCGGGCGTTTACCAGCATCTGATCACTCGTGAGCTGGACGGACTGCTGCGTGCCGTGCCCGATCGAGACCTGGTCGACCGGCGGGCGCTGGACATCGCCGACTCCCACGAGACGCTGGCCCGGCATCTGGCCGCGCTCACCCGCCGGGCGCTGCGCTCCGTACGGGGCGAGAACGACGCGGTACGGCTGGCGCGGCAGGTGGAGATCGTCAACAAGGTCGCCGACCTCCTCGGCGACCTTGTTCCCGAGGCCGCCTCGCCCGAGGAACTCCTGGAGGCAGCCGAGGAGTTGCTGGGCGTCGCCAGGAGCCGGGATCGGGATGCGGCCGGTCGGGTACGGTTTCCCGCGCGGCCCGTGATCCCCCTCACCGGTAGCGCGTTGCTGGTCAACGGCCGTGGGCAGCCGGAGATCGGCCATGAGCTCAAGCGCGAGCTGGCCTCGGCCGATCGGGTGGATCTGCTGTGCGCGTTCGTGAAGTGGAACGGCGTGCGGGTGCTGGCGGAGGCGATCGAGGAGTTCGTGGCGCGGGGCGGCCGGCTGAGGGTGGTGACCACCACGTACATCGGCGCCACCGACCGCCTGGCTTTGGACCGGCTGGCGGCCATGGGCGCCGAGATCCGCGTCTCCTATGACACGCGGATGACCCGGCTGCACGCGAAGGCGTGGTTGTTCCAGCGGGACAACGGCCTGTCCACGGCCTATGTGGGCTCCTCCAACCTCTCGCGCACCGCCCTCAGCCATGGGCTGGAGTGGAACGTACGCCTCGCTCAGGCCGAACAGCCGCATCTGATCGACACCTTCGCGGCCACGTTCGACGACTATTGGGGTGATCCGTCGTTCGAGCCCTACGATCCGGCGCAGGACGCCGAGCGGCTCGACCGCGCCCTGTCCGCCGAGCGGGCCGGGGGCCGGGCGGTCGTGCTCGACTTCGCGCACGTCGATGTCCGCCCGTACTCCTACCAGCGGGAGATCCTCGACGAGCTCGCCGCCGAACGGCAGATCCACGACCGGTGGCGGAACCTGGTCGTCATGGCCACCGGCACCGGCAAGACTGTGGTCGCCGCGCTCGACTACCGGCGGCTGCGTGCGGCCGGGCAGGCGGAGTCGCTGCTGTTCGTCGCGCACCGGAAGGAGATCCTGCGGCAGAGCCTGCTCACGTTCCGGCAGGTGATGCGGGACGAGACGTTCGGCGAGATGTACGTCGACGGCGCCCGGCCGGAGCAGTGGCGGCACGTGTTCGCCTCGGTCCAGACGTTGCACGCCAACCCGCTGCCGGAGCCGGACCGGTTCGACATGGTGGTGGTGGACGAGTTCCACCATGCCGAGGCCGTCACGTACCGGCAACTGCTCTCCGGTGTGCGGCCCAAGGTGCTCCTGGGGCTGACCGCGACGCCGGAACGCGCCGACGGGCAGGACATCAAGCACTGGTTCGACGGCCGGATCGCCGCCGAGCTGCGGTTGTGGGAGGCGCTGGAGCGCGGGCTGCTGGCCCCGTTCCAGTATTTCGGCGTCCACGACGGCACCGACCTGCGCCAGATCGGCTGGCGCCGGGGCCAGGGTTATGACCTCGGCCAGCTCTCGAACGTCTACACCGGCAACGACCGCCGCGCCGCCGTGGTGCTGGAGACGCTGCGGCGGAAGGTCGGCGAGGTCGGACGGATGCGGGCCATCGGGTTCTGCGTGAGCGTCGATCATGCCCGGTTCATGGCCGATCGGTTCACCCGGGCGGGGCTCCCGTCGGTGGCCGTGACCGTCCAGAGCCGGAACGACGAGCGTGATCAGGCGCTGCGTGACCTGAGGGAACGCCGGATCAACGCGGTTTTCACCGTCGACCTCTTCAACGAGGGCGTCGACGTTCCGGAGATCGACACCGTGCTCTTCCTGCGGCCCACCGACAGCGCCACCGTCTTCCTGCAGCAGCTCGGACGCGGGTTGCGGCTGGCCGATGACAAGCCGTGCCTGACCGTGCTCGACTTCGTCGGCCATCAGCACAAGCAGTTCCGCTTCGATCGGCGTTATCGGGCGCTCACGGGCGCGAACCGTACCGGCATCGCGCGGGAGATCGAGCGGGGGTTTCCGACGCTGCCCGCCGGGTGCGTGATCGATCTGGATCGTGACGTGCGGCGGCTCGTTCTCGAGAACGTACGGCAGGCGCTCAGCCTGAACTGGCGGGATCTGGCGCGCGAGCTCCGCGAGCTGGGGAACGTCAGCATGGCCGCGTTCCTGCGGGAGACCGGGCTGGACGTGGAGGATCTCTACCGCGGCCGCCGCCAGGGCTGGGCCTCCCTACGGCACGCCGCTGGCTTCGACACCGCGCCGCCCGACGAAGGGCTCGGACGGGCCTTCGGCCGGATGCTGCACATCGACGACGTTGAGCGACTCGCCTTACTGACTGAGGTGCTGGCCGGACGGCCTCCGCGGTCGCCGAAGTCGCCGCGCGAGCTGCGGCTGCTGGCCATGTTGGATGCGATGTTGTGGGGCGGCACCGAGTCCGTCTCCGGGATGGAAGCCCGACTCGCCCACCTCACCGGTGCTCGGGCCACAGAGCTCGGAGAGCTGGCGGATTTGCTCCGGTCAAGGCTGCGTCACGTGGCTCCACCGCTGGACCCTGTCGTGCCGCTGCGCTTGCACGCCCGTTACAGCAAGAACGAGGTGCTCGCTGCTTTCGGCATCGACAAGCCTGCGCCCATCAGGGAGGGCGTCAAATACGTGCAGGAGCACCAGGCGGACCTGTTCTTCGCCACCATCGACAAAACCGTTGGTCGTTACTCCCCTACCACGCTCTACCAAAATCGGGCGATCAGCGAGGATCTCTTCCAGTGGGAATCGCAGAGCCCCCTGCGGTCATCCACCCCCACCGCCCGCCGCTACGTAGCGGGCGAGTCCACGGCGCACCTTCTCATCAGGAAGTCCAAGCGCGACGAAGGGCTAGGCACTCCCCCGTACACGTACGCAGGGCCGGTGCAGTACGTGAGCCACGAGGGCGAGCGACCCGTCCGCTTCGTCTGGCGCCTGGACCACCCGCTTCCACCCGAAGTGTTCCACTACGCCAAGGCCACCGCGGGCTGAGCCGACGCGGGCGTCATGAGGCGAGCAGGTCGAAGTGGAAGCCGACGACCAGCCCGAGGAGGCTGATCACGCGCCACCACCCCAGGGACTTCGGATGCTCAAGCACCCAGGCCACGCCTTTGAGGGTGTTCTCGAACAGCTTGCTTCTGGCGGCCGAGATCGCCACCCAGCCGACGGCGAGGACGATCGTCGCGATCAGGACCGCCAGGGCGAGCCGGCCGCTGCCGAGCCCCATGGCGACGTCGACGGCGGCCGCCATGGAACCTACGACGATCGCGCCCCCTCCCGTGGTCAAAGCTGTCAGCGTTCCCTGGGTGCGGGATCGGGGGACGGCTCGGAGGCGTCCGCCGTATTCACGGATCCGCTCTGGGCCGAGGATGTCGAGGACGACCGTCATTCCGCCGAGGAACGCGGCGATCTTCCCAAATCGCCCCCACCACAGCATGCCCAGGCCGTACATGGTGGAGTCCTGCAGGGCGCTGTTGCCCGAGAACCACATCTGCAGGGCGTCCAGATAGCCGATGTCTGCCACGGAGGGAGCGTAGAAGCGGCAGTGCTCGGACGACCAGTAGACATCACGGGGGGCTGCTCGGGTCAGAAGTTCCATAGGAGGATGGTCTGGCGTAAATGGAGATGCCCACGTAGCCGAGGATCAGCGCCGCGATGGAAACGGCAATCGCTCACTGGTTCTTTGGCGCGGAAACTTCGATTGTTGACAATTTGGCACTTCCTAAGAGGGCTATGGCTCCCGATAGTGGCCATAGTGGCGCTGGCGCAGGCGTTCGAAGTAGCCCAGGCCTACGAAGAACACCCCGACGAAAATCGAGAGGCCGAGAGAGAAGAGCAGGGTGGTCAAGGTGAGGGGGCGCTGCGCGGCGACCATGGCGATGACCAGCAGGATGACGCCGACCAGAGCGCCGAAAGCGGGCCCCATGATCAGGCCGAGGCGCACGGGGTGGGCCGCGGAGAAACGTTGACCACGGTGCGGCTCCGCGTCACCGCCCAGGGATTTGTCCACGCGCCAGAACCAGCACGCGAACAGCCTCCACACACGCACAGTCGACCTCTTTCACGGGGAAAGGAGAAATATCCTAATTCTCCGGGTGGTCTTGCGTACACTTCCTCCGTGATCGTGGGCGTAGGGCTGTTCTTTGTGGTCCTGGGTATTCCTGTGGCGTTAGCGTGCAGCTCGGTGCTCTTGGCGTGGGGGTCGGCCCGGCATGCCTGTCTGCGATCGCGGTTCCTGTTGTGGGGGGCGGCTTCGGCGGCCTTCGGCCTCATGGTGATGGCCGTCATCGCCCGGGCGACGCACGAGGACAAGCACTATGACGACTTCGGGTCGGCTCTGCAGACCTTGGCGGCCATCAACGGGGGTGCGCTGTTTCTCGCCGGGCTGGGGCCGTTGACTCCGTGGCTGCTGGGGATCCTGCGGCGGCTCACTGCCCGGTTGTCGCCGGCGATCCGCCTGGCCGCCCGTGACGTGGCCCGTAACAGCCCCCGTACGGCCCCACCGATCGCGATCACGATGGTGATGACCGCCATCGCGATCGCATGGATGATCGTCTCGGTCGCCGAGGCGGCGCAGGCCAGGGCCGGGTACTTTCCCCGGGCTCGTTCGGGCGCGCTTGTCGTGGATGTCCGGTCGGATGACCCGGCGGTCTCACGGGCAGCCGTACAGCAGGAGTTGCCCGGGGTGCCCATCGCCCAGAGAGACGCTCCGAACCATCGCGGGCACTTCAGTCTGGAAGTCAAGGACCTGCCGGACACGGAGAGCATCGAACCGGAGGGTTTCATCGGCGACCGGGCGCTCCTGCGCTACCTCACGGGGGATCCGGACACGCCGTACGACGAGGGCACAGCCGTGGTGGTCACGCCCAACGACATCCAGGTCGACACGGTGACGATCTTCTACACCGACGACGACCAGGAGACAGAACTATCGAGCAAGTCCATCCCCGCGATCGCCGTCGAATCCGCCGACCCGTACGTGAACGAGCTCTTCATCCCGACGAAGGTCATACGGGACCTGGGCCTTGGCCCCGAGCCGATCGAACTGATCGTCGATCCCTCAGCTCACCGGACGACCGAGGCCGAGCAGGAGCGGATCAACCAGCGATTGGGTGGCGACCTGAACACCTACGTCGAGCGGGAGTTCCAGGAATCGGCCGAATGGATGGGCGCGGTCGCGGCGGCAATCGTCGTGGCGCTCGCCAGTGCGCTGATCGCGGGCGGCCAGGCGGGCGCCGGTGGCCGGACGAGACGGGTGCTGCTGCGGGTCGGCGCCGGCTCGCCCCTGGCGCTGCGGATGTTCGCCGCGGGTCGCGCAGGCTGGAGCATGCTCTGCGGAACGGCGCTGGGGGTGTTCGCCGGGTGCGTCATCGGGCTGCTCCTGGCGTGGCCGATGACGGCCTCGGTCGATTGGGAAGTTCTGCCGCGGGTGTCCTTCGAGACGCCGTGGTGGGCGATCGCCGTCCTGGTCACCGGGCTGCCGGTGCTCGCCGGGGTCATCGCGGCGCTGCCCAGGCCGCGACGTCCTTGACGGATTCAGCCCTCAGGGAAGACGGCGCAGGTCTCGAACGGCAAGCCCGCCGCCGTCGGGGTTTCTGTCGTTCGCCGCTGCTATAGATTGCCGCACCGCCTGATCTTCATGGAAGCAGGGTGTCCGATGGCATCAGTGACGTTTCGCGACGAGACCGCGACCGGCCGGGCTCTGGAGGAGTTCTCCGTGCCCGAGCTGCCCGAGCGGATCTCGGCCCGGGAGCTGGTACGGCTGCGCGTACGCGAGGAGGTGGCCCGCTACAACGCCTCCCCCTCCCACCATTTCCGCGGTCTGGTCAAACCGACCGACGCCGAGGCCGAGCTGAACGGCTACCGGATGCGGAGCGCGCGCAGGCTGGACTGGGAGAAGCAGGCCGACACCGCCGAGGCCGCGTTCGCCCGCAACGGCTTCCTGCTGCTGGTCGGTGACCGGCAGATCCTGGATCTGGACGATGAGATCGACCTGATCGCCGACCCCGTCGTCTCTTTCGTCAAGCTCGTCCCGCTGGTCGGAGGCTGACGGAGGACGGTGGCAGGTTGTCGATCATTCAGTCCAAGGCGTTCCTGCCGGCCGCCGACGCCGCCATCACCGACCCGTCCATCACCCGACAGATTTACTTCTGACAGGACCCACCGGCATGCACCTCTCCCCCCTCGCGCAGCGCCTGCTCGATCTGATCAACGGGACCGCGAACGACCCCACGCGCTGGCCCGACGCCTCCCAGCTGAGCGTCGGGCTGACCGGCGTCGCCGGCTCGGCACCGGGGCGGTACGCGATCGACGAGCGCGCCAGGCAGCAGTTGGTCGCGCCGGCCCGCGAGCTGGTCGGGTTCCTGATGCCGGAGGACGAGCCATGGTCGTACGGACGCTTCCCCATGCTGGTGGCGGCGGGGCTGGCGGGCATGGACGCCGAAGTGAGCGCCCGGCTCGCCGAGAGGTGCGGGACGATCGCGGTCGCCGAGACGGACATGCTGCTCGGCTGGGACGTGGAACGCCGGGCGCTGTTCGCCGAGGCGGCGCGGGTGCGGTGGGAGGAGCCGCTGCCCGTCGTGATCGAATGGCTTGACGCCCTGCCCGGCTACCCCGACTTCGCCCGGACGGCGCTGAAGGCGGCCGAGGCCCGTGTCGCGGCGATCCACACCGGTGAGATTCCCTACAAGGCGGAGAAGGCGTTCGGCGACGACGAGAAGTCGACCCTCGGCCGGGCCGTACGGCTGGCGCTCTACCGGGACGAGCCCTGGCTGCCCGGCCTGCTGGATCAGCTGGCGCGCGGGATCGCGGTGGCGCCCACCCGGGCCAGGACCCTGCCCTCCCAGGGGCTGCTGTTCGAGATCGCCCGCGCGGTGCGGGACCACCCGACGCCCGAGGGGATCTCCGCGCTGCGCGCCGCCCGCCAGGTCACCCGGCACGCCGGGGTGCCGAAGCAGCTGGATCGCATGTTCAAGCGCATCGAGCCCGCCCTGGCCGAGCGGCTGGAGGTGGCGTTCAGGCTGCCCGACGGGCGCGTACGGCAGGCGTTCGGCGAACACACGGCGGTGATCTCGACCGACGGGGAGGTCGAGCTGTCGTGGTGGCACGGCGACAGGAAGCTGAAGGCGGTCCCGGCGGCGGTCAGGCGGGAGCACCCGGACGAGGTCAAGCGGCTGCGCGAGCTGGCCAAGCAGACCATGCAGCAGCAGGCGACCCTGTTCAGGGCGCTGGAGGCCGGATACACCGGCGAGAAGGCCGCGCCCTACCGGCAGTTGGAGGGCCGCTCGTTCGTCGACCGGCTGATCTGGGAATTCGAGGTCTCGCCCGGCGTGTGGCGCGGCGAGCTGGGGATGAGCGTGCCGGACGTACCCGTACGGCTGTGGCATCCGGCCCGCGCGTCGGTGGAGGAGGTCCGCGCCTGGCGGGAGGTGGTGCAGGGCAAGGAGCTGCGCCAGCCGTTCAAGCAGGCCTTCCGCGAGGTCTACCTGCTCACCCCCGCCGAGGAGGAGAGCGGGATCCACTCCTTCCGGTTCGACGGACACGTGGTCGACTACCGCAGGCTCCGGGCGCTGTTCAAACAGCGAGGCTGGCAGTCGCCCTTCCTCGGGCAGTGGGACGGCGGCTATGAGGGTGAGGCCCACCGGGTGCTGGCGAGCGGACGGTGGCGGGTGTGCTTCGACCACGGCCTGTACGACGAGCACCACGCGAGCACCGGCCCGGTCCACTTCCAACGGCTGACCGAGGGGAGGTGGCAGCAGGCGCCGTTGACCGAGGTCCCCGCGCTGGTGTTCAGCGAGGCCATGCGGGACGTGGACCTGTTCGTGGGCGTCGCCTCGATCACGAGCGATCCCCGGTGGGCCGACCAGGGGCCGGACCACCTGCGGGACTACTGGCGGACGGGCTCGTTCGCGGCCCTGCCGCCCTCCGCCGAGGTGCGCCGCGACGCGCTGTCCCGGTTGATCGGGCGCACGACCATCGCCGACCGCTGCACCATGACCGACCGTTTCCTGGTGGTACGGGGTGATCTGCGCACCTACAAGATCCACCTGGGGTCGGCGAACATCCTGATGGAACCCAACGACGCCTACCTGTGCATCGTCGCCGCAAGAGCCCCCCAGGCCGGGCTGTTCCTTCCGTTCGAGGAGGACGGCCGGTTGGCGCTCATCCTCAGCAAGGCCTTCCTGCTGGCGAACGACACCGCCATCACCGACCCCTCCATCACCCGCCAGCTCCGGGCAATATAGTCTGCGCGTAGATAGTCTGCGCACGGATCAACGTCTTGGAGGAGCGCGACATGTACGCCTACGAGCACACGCTGGACACCCCCGCCCCCGCCGCGGCCGTCTGGGCCCTCTATGCCGACGTCAACGGCTGGACCGCATGGGACACCAGCCTCCTCCAGATCGACCTGGAGGGCCCCTTCGCGGTGGGCACCGAGGGCACCATGACCCCCGAAGGCCAGGACACCGTCCGCTTCCGCATCGTCGAGCTGGTCACCGGCGAGCTGTTCACCGACGAGACCGTCGTCGGAGAGCTGACCCTGCGCTTCATCCACCGGCTGGCGGAGACCGGGACCGGCACCCGCGTCACCCACCGCGTCGAGATCACCGGCCCGGGCGCCGAGGAGATCGGCCCGATGGTCACCTCCGACGTCCCCGACGCCATGGCCGCCCTGATCAAGCTGGCCGAGGCGTCCTGAGATGGCGCTCGCGCCCGACGACAGCCCGGGATTGCTGCTCTGGCGGACCACGTTGCGCTGGCAGCGGGCCATCGCCGCCGCGCTGGCGCCCTTGGACCTGACGCACGTCCAGTTCGTGCTGCTGGCCAGCACCGAGTGGCTGAACCGGCACGGCGAGCTGCCCAATCAGCTCGCCGTCGCCACGTTCGCCGACACCGACGTCAAGATGACCTCCCAGGTCGTGCGCAAGCTGGTGGAAAAGGGCCTGCTCGTCCGTGAGCCGGATCCCGCCGACAGCCGCGCCCGCCTGCTGCGGGTCACCGATCAGGGCGCCGACCTGGCCCGGCGGGCCGTCAAGGAGGTGGAGCGGGCCGACGCTGAGTTCTTCCGGGCCGTGCCCGACACGGCCGGCCTCGTCACCGTCCTGCGCCAGCTCGCGGGAGGGCAACCGTGATCCTCGTCACCGTCCTGCGACAGCCCGCCGAAGGGCCCGGAGAGCTAGTCGGTGACGAGAGTGTTGAGCGTGAGGGTCTCCTCGCCGGAGCGGCCGGCGAGGCGGACCGACAGCTCCCACGCGCCGTTCATGAGGAACAGGTCACCCTCGGCGACGAAGTGGCCGGGGGCGGCCTTCCTGGCGGTGACCTCGGGTACCGCGTGACCCATGGTGGTCATGACGGCGGCGACGATGACCGTGTCGGCCTCGCCCCTGTCCACCCGGATGTCGACCGCGCTCCGGTCGGCCGTGACGGTGACGGCGTAGCGGGTTCCCGTCGTGGTCACCGGGTCCGGGCCCGAGGTGCGGGCGATGACGAACGCGGCCGCCACCACCGCCACGAGCCCGCCGAGGATCAGCAGCCTCAGGCCCTTGACCTGCTTCATCGGGGGACCTCCACGGTGAAGGGCACGGTGGTGATGCCGCGGTCCGTCGCGTACTGCGCCCAGGCGAAATAGCGGCCCGGCGCGGGGAAGCTGAACGTGAAGCGCAACCGGCTGCCGGGCGTCCCCATCTCGTGGACGTGGCCGAGGAACTCGCCGTCCGCGCCGCGCACGATGAGGTGACCCGCCATCCCGAGCCACGGCCGCGGCGTGCCGCTGGTGGCCACCTCGACGGTGGCCGCCCGCCCCGCCTGCGGTGCGGCGGGCGTCACCGTGACCGTCCCGGTGGCGGCGGCGTCCTGGATCGCCGGGTCGGACGCGGCCGTGGGCTTCGCCGAACCGGTGACCGTGAAAGAGCCGGTGAGGAGCTGGCCGCCGGAGTCGGTGCGTTCGAGCTCGACGTAGGTGAGATAGCGGCCGGGGCGGTCGGCGCGCAGCCGTACCTCCAGGCGGCCGGGCGCGGTGCGCAGCGGATGGACGTGGCGGAAGTAGCGGCCGTCCTCGCTGGTGATCACCAGGTGGGCCATGGCCTCGTGGTGGATGGTGAGGTCGTCGACGGGACGCCCGGTGGACCCGTCGAACAGCTCCACGCGCGCCACGAACTCCTGGCCCGCCGCCGGGGCGGCGGGGACCATAGTTACCACTCGCTGCACGTACGGCCTGCCGATCACCGAGTCCGTGGGACGCGGCTCGGCGCCGTCCGGTGAGCGGGCGGGCAGCCAGGGGTCGAGGATCACGATCAACGCGGCCACCGCGAGCCCCGCCGCGGCGACCGCGGTCACCACGAACGCCGACCGGCCGCGCCGGTTGAACGCGCCGGTGAGCAGCCCGCCCACCAGGAGCAGCCCGGCCACGAACAGGCCGCCGTAGATCAGGAACTCCCACCCCGAACCCCGGTCCACCAGGACCCGGAACGGGATCACCGCGCTCTCGCCGCCGGCGCCGACGGTCAGCTCGTGCGGCCCGGTCTCCTCAACCCGCAGCTGGGCGGGGCGGCCCGGCGCCACCGTGCCGGTCACGACACGCCCGTCGGTCACCGACCGGAGCCGCAGGTCCAGCGTCGGGGCGGACGGGAATCCGATCACCTCGACGCGCAGCGGCCCCGGCACCCGGGTCGTGGCCTTGATCACGAGGGTCAGCTCCGCGCCCGCGATCGTCTGCGCGATCCGCAGGTCCGACCCCGCCTTGACGTCGTGCGCCGCCGCCGGCGACGCCAGCAGCACCACCAGCAGGCCGACCAGGCAGAGAAGCCGGATCATGCCCGCCGGGCGCCGGACTCGCCGGTCTCCGCGGGCAGCACGTTCGGGAGGAACAGGGCGCCGAGGGCCAGGCCGACCAGACCGGCCACGATCGGGGCGCCGGTCCAGAGCTCGGGTACGACGGGCAGCCGCCCGGCGAACACGGAGGCGACCGCGATGTACAGGGACCAGGTGGCGAACGCCGACAGGCCGGCGAAGGCCCAGTAGGCGCCCCGGCGCTCCCGCGAGGGCCGCAGCCACCTGATCAGCAGGTCGCTCACCAGCCCGGCGGCGACGAACGTCAGCAGGATCGGCAGGTTGCCGAAGGCCGTCTGCGCGCCCGGCATCAGGATGCCAACCGCGGACAGCACGGTCACGCTCCCGAACGGCAGCTGCCAGCGCCGCAGGAGGAACAGCACGGGAGCGAGCACCATGATGTTCGTGATGATCATCGATGCGGCCAGGATGTCGGCGCCGTTGCCCTCCAGGAAGGAGAAGTCCCGGACGATGCCGTCCGGGCTCCGCTGCATGGCGTTGCCGTACGACACGAACAGCGACACCAGCGTGGCGCCGAAGCCGAACCCGATCAGCGCCGGCAGCAGCCGCGACAGCCGGGGCCGCTCCCCGATGTCCGGGGCGTTCCAGGCCGAGCGGAGCGGGGTCGTGATGATGAGCATCATCGTCAGGATCAGCCCCAGGTGGGACGGGCTGAACAGGATGTCGATGGTCTGCTCGATGCCCAGGAACGTGTGCCACATCATGTCGGCGAACCCGAACGCGGCGAACCCCGGGATGGCGAGCAGCCCCGCGAGGTACCCGTTCGGCACCGCGGCCAGCCCGCTCCGGCCGGCGCGCACGTTGCGGTAGACCTGCCAGATGATCCACCCCGACACCGCCGCGAACCCCGAGTAGAACGCCGCGTGCCACGGCGTGAAGAACGTCTCCAACTCGGCCAGGTTGCTGTGCGCCCAGGCGTCGATCATCAGCCCGACGCCGAACCAGACACCGAGCAACGCCATGACCAGGTCCGCCCGAGGGCTCACCCATGTACGTGCTTCCCCGGAGTCCGCCAGCAGCCGCCGGACCCCGGCGTCCACTGCCACCATGAGCATGCTCCTTCCGTTGGTCCGATCCTTCGCGATGGCCACCGGAAGCGGAACCCGGCTGGCACCCACCGGTAGGTACGGTTATCCGCACCCCTCAGGCGTTCAGGTAGCGCAACACCGCGAGCACCCGCCGGTGATCGTGCGGGCTCGCCTCCAGGCCGAGCTTGACGAAGATGCTGGTGCAGTGCTTCTCCACGGTGCGCTCGGCGATGACCAGCAGCTCGGCGATCGCCATGTTCGTGCGCCCCTCGGCCATCAACCGCAGCACGGCGCGCTCCCGCTCGGTGAGCATGCGCAGCGGGTCGCCGGGCTGCCGGTGTCGGCCGACGAGCTGCTCGACCACGACCGGGTCCAGCGCGGACCCGCCCGACCCCACCCGGCGGATGGCCGCGGCGAACTCGGCCAGGTCCGACACCCGGTCCTTCAGCAGGTAGCCCACGCCCTCCGTGCGGCCGCCGAGCAGCTCGACCGCGTAGCTCACCCGTACGTACTGCGACAGCACCAGCACCCCCACCTGCGGATGCCGCTCCCGCAGCGTGACCGCGGCGCGCAGCCCCTCGTCGGTGTGCGTGGGCGGCAACCGGATGTCGAGCACGGCCACGTCAGGCGGGTCCTTCGCCACATGGGCGAGCAGCTCGTCGGCGTGCTCGACGGACGCCGCCACCGCGAACCCGGCCTCGGTCAGCAGCCGGGCCAGGCCCTCGCGGAACAGCGTGGAGTCCTCGCAGATCGCTACGCGCACGGCAGGACCACCTTCAGCACGGTTCCCTTCCCCGGCGGGCTGTCGATCGTGAGCTTGCCGCCGTTGGCCTCGGCGCGGTCGGCGAGCCCGGCGAGCCCGGAGCCGAGCGCGGGATCGGCCCCGCCCACGCCGTCGTCGCCCACCTCGACCAGGAGGCGGCGGCCGACCAGGGAGAGCCGTACCCATGCCTTCGACGCGGCGGCGTGCTTGGTCACGTTGGCCAGGGCCTCGTTGACGATGTAGTAGGCCGCGCTCTCCACGGCCTGCGGCAGCGGCTCGTCCAGCGCCAGGTCGCAGGTGACGGCCATGGGGGCGACCGCGGCCAGCTCCTTGACCGCGCCGGACAGTCCGCGCTCGGTCAGCACCGGCGGGTGGATGCCGTGGCTGACCGCGCGCAGGTCGTCCAGCGCGGCCAGCACCGCCGTCTTCGCCTCGCCGATCAGCGGCGCGGCCCGCCCGGGGTCGGTGCCGGCCTCGGCCAGCCCGAGCGTCATCGCGACCGACAGCAGCCGCTGCTGCACGCCGTCGTGCAGGTCGCGTTCGAACCTGCGGCGCTCGGCCTCGCCCCACTGCAACATCCGCCGCCGCGAGGCCGCGAGCTGCCGCAGGCGGGCCCGCAGGTCCGCGGTGAGCCGCTCGTTCTCCAGGGCGAGCGCCGCGGCGGCGCAGGCGGCCTCGACGAGCAGGGGCTGTTCGAGGAGGGCGACGTCGTGCACGAGTACGGCGAGCGGCGCCTCGCCCTGGTCGACGCGGGTGACGACCCTGCTCGGCCCCGGGTTCAGGTCGACCGGGCGGCCGTCGGCGTCCACGTACCTGTCCTGCTCGGCCGTCCAGTAGCCCACGACCAGCCCGGGGTCCCGCAGGGTGGCGGCCAGCTCGTCGCGCAGCGTGCCCCGCCGTTCGCGCCTGCTCAGGCGTACCACGAGGTCGGCCACGCGGCCGTGGTCCATCCGGCTCCTCATGAGGCCGACCAGGTACGCCATCGGGACCGCCATGAAGGACACCAGCATGACGAGCGTGATGGAGACCTGCAGCGGGTTCGGGCCGAAGAGCTCGGCCATGCGGTCCACGGCGAAGGCGACCGTCGCGACCATCGACGCGCCGGTGACCGGCGCGACCGCCCGGCGCTGCGCCATGCTGGCCTGACGCCAGCGCTTGACCTTGAGGGCGAGCACCATGCCCGACATGAGGACGGTCAGCTGCCAGGACGAGGCGTCGAGCGCGTCGGTGAAATTCCGGAGCGGCACGGGCATCGGAAGGCGCATGAGGGCCTTGGCCGTGGGCAGCACGAGGGCCAGGACGTAGGCCAGGCCGGTCACCACCTTGTACGACACCAGGTCCAGCCGGCCGGTGGGGAAGGCGAGGAACAGGTGGCAGGCCATCCCCGCCCACAGGCCGCACAGTGCCAGCGCCCACAGCTGCTGTCCGGGGAAGAACAGCGCCTGCTGGGGAATCCAGGCGACCCCGAGCACGGCCATGAGCGGGCCGACCTGGTTACGCGGATGCTCCCGCCAGGCCACGATCCCGCCCGCGAGGAAGGAGACGCCGGCCAGCGCGCCGAGCACGAATATCGGGTCGTGCCGCCAGATGGCGCCCGGGCTGTCCCCCAGGGCGTTGACGACCAGCAGCCAGACCCCTCCCGCCGCGACGGCGAGTAACGCGGTGGTGCCCCTGGAACGTGTCGCCATCGCCCACCCCCGATGGGGATTGTACGGGCGAACCATCCGGAATGCGGACGGACCGGACCCTAGACCGGCAGACCCCAGCGGGCCTGGTTCGCCGGGGTCACCGGGCGGATGACCGCGTCGCCTCGGGCCTGGATCAGGACCTCCTCGCCGCGGCGCAGGTCGAGCTCGAGATCCCCGCCGGGCAGCGTCCGCCACGGCACCTTGCGGCCGTCGCTCCGTACGGTGAAGGGGCCGTCGATGCCCGTGCGGACGCGGCACGGCGCCCCGGCCAGGGAGACCAGCCGTACGAAGTCGGTACGGCCGCCGCGGCGGGCGGCCGACAGCAGGAACGCCCCCTGCGTGAGGAAGTTGTGCACGGTGACGTCGGGCCAGGCGGCCGGCATGGCGGGCAGGACCCTGATGACGCCGTCCCAGCTCTGGCAGATCATGTCGTGCACGGACTGGGCGGCGGACAGCGGCGTCTCGATGACGGGGCCGCTCTCCTTGTACATCGTGTTGGGCTGGACGAAGCGGCGCAGCAGCTCGTCGAGGTAGAAGTGGGCGTCGTCGCCGCGCGACATCTGCGCGGAGATCGAGGCCGCGCCGGTGAAGCTGTAGCCCTGCAGAGCGCCCTCGAAGCTGATCCAGTGCTTGAGCGACCTCTCGATGAGCGCGCGCTGGTCCTCCTGCTCCCACGTGACCAGGTACAGGGGATAGATCATCAGAAGGTGGGAGTAGTGCCGATGCGACTTGGCGAAAGGCGCGCCCGCTCCGATCATGAAGCCGTTCTCGTCGACCGGGTAGCCGGCCAGGTTCGCCAGAACGTCCTGCCACTTCGGCAGCAGCGGGTCGCGCACGCGCAGCAGGCGCGCCGACTCGACCAGCGTCCGGCAGCCCCAGCGGATCAGCGCCAGGTCGTAGTTCGTGTCCGGCGCGTTGACCCCGTACTCCGGGGAGAACGTGGCGGGCAGGTGCAGCTTCCCGTCGGGGCCCGGCTCCAGGAAGTGCAGGTAGTAGTTGATCGCCCGGCGCAGCAGCGGGAACAGCACGTCCCGCACGATCCGGGTGTCCATCGTGTGCCGGTAGGACAGCCAGACGTTGTGCAGCGCCCAGGTCAGGTTGCCGACCTCGGGCACGGGGGTGGCCTGGCCGGGGACGCCCACCGGGTAGCCGCTGTTGCCGAGGCCGGAGCCGTTGTCGAGCGTCATGTCCGTGGTACGCGGGATGCCCGCGGAGTCCTCGGGGGACGTCACCTGGTCGACGAGGTTCTGCCGGTACCGCGACAGGCTCCTGGTGACCGCGTCCAGCTCCAGGTGGTTCGAGCCGTGGATCAGCCAGTATTCGAGCTGCACGTTGAGGTTCCACCAGGTGGCCGGCCACGGCGTCGGCTCCAGCCACGGGCCGGTGGTCGCCATCGGCGGCGCGTCCCCGCGCGCGGCGGCGGCGACCTTGTAGAGCTGGATCCAGTAGAAGCTCTGCGTCCGCTGGTCGGGCAGCGACAGGAAGCTCTTGCGGTAGTAGCCGTGCCACCATCGCCGGTGGTCGGCGGCCAGCGCCTCGACGGGCAGCCGGGCCGCGGAGCGTACCGATCTGACCGCCTCGTCGCCCGCGGTGTCCTGCGGGAACGACCAGGCGACCGCGGCGTAGAGGGTACGCCGTGCGCCGCGCCGCACCTCCTGCCAGGCCGTCGCGTGCCCGCCGCCGGACAGCAGCGGCTGGGTGATCAGCTCCAGGTCGTCGTGGCGGGTCACGGACGGGGCGGGGTTGGCCGTGTAGCCGGGCGGAGGCGGCCGGTTGAAGATCGGATCGGCGCGGGGGCTGACGGCCTCCTCAGGGTGGAAGGTCCACCGGAAGTCGCGCTCGCCGTCGCTGGGTAAGACCTCGACGGTCAGGACGGAGCGGTCGTTGTGGATCAACGCCCTGATCTCCAGGCTGCCGGAGGAGGTCGTGATGGCGCCGGTCAGCTCGGCGTTCCACAGGTCGAGCCGCCAGTCGACGCCGGTGATCGCGCCGACGGGCTCCAGCGTGAGGTGGCCGACGGGCAGCCGGGCCAGGCCGAACAGCGCGCCGTACTCGGGGCGGTGGTCCTGGACCTCGCTGTGCTGCACGGTGAAGCGCACGGCGTTGGCGCCCTGCTGCGCGTAGACGCCGGAGCCGAGGAAGCCGTTGCCCAGGAACGGCCCTTCGTACCAGGTCTGCGGCATCCGCTTCCACACCAGGTCGGCGTCGGCCAGGAAGCGTTCCCAGTCGATCTCGTCATGGAGCAGCGGGCCGCTGCCGCCGCCGAGCGCGGGAGCGGCCAGCGCGGCGCCGATGAGTTCGCGTCTGGACGGCTCGCTCGCCGCAAATAGATCGGACGTATCTGGCACCAATGAACGGTATTTCCGGACAGCGGCAAGGTCAAGACCCCCAGAGGTCGGATCGTCTCGAAGCCACAACCGATTGACGCAAGGCGTTGACGTCGTGTTACCCGCCAATTAACGTCCCCAGTTAAATATTTGATAACGGATGGGCCCCCCGCATGAGAGATCTCAGCAGACGTGGATTCCTCCAGGCCGGCGTCGCCGCGGCCGCCCTCGCCCTGACCGGTTGCGCCGGAGGCGGCGGCTCGGGTGCCGGCCTCCAGTTCGCCTGGTGGGGCAGTACGACGCGGCACACCGCGACGCAGAAGGCCATCGACGCGTTCAAGAAGAAGAAGCCCGGCATCCAGATCAGGACCCAGTTCTCCGGCTGGGAGGGCTACTGGGAGAAGCTGGCCACCCAGACCGCGGGCGGCAACGCCCCCGACGTGATCCAGATGGACTACTCCTACCTCGGCGAGTACGCCAGGCGCGGCAGCCTGCTGGACCTGGGCCCGTACGTCGGCAAGGGCCTGGACCTGTCCGGTTTCGACCCCGACGTGGTGAACGCCGGCAAGATCGACGGCAAGCAGTACGCCGTGAACTTCGGCATCAACTCCACGGCCCTCATCGTCAACAAGACCCTGGCGGCCGAGCGCGGGGTGGAGATCCCCGAGACCTTCACCTGGCCCGAGTACGGCGAGCTGGCCAGGAAGCTGGCCGGAAAGGGCGTCTTCGGCACCGAGGACGGCGCCCAGGACGGCGGCGCGCTGGAGAACTGGCTGCTGGAGCGGGGCAAGATGTTCTTCACCGCCGACGGCAGGCTGGCCTACGACGAGGACGACCTCAAGGAGTGGTTCACCTTCTGGGACGGCCTGCGCAAGGCGGGCGCGGCCACGCCGCCGGACGTCCAGGCCACCGCGGCGGGCGACGTGCAGAACAGCCTGGTCGCCACCCGCAAGGCGGTCATGGACTTCGCCTGGTCCAACCAGCTCACCGCCTACATGTCGCTCACCAAGGACGAGGTCGCCGTCCACACCCTCCCGACGGGCGACAAACCCGGCCAGTACTACAAACCCTCCATGCTGCTGACCGTCAGCTCCGGGAGCAAGGCCAAGGACGACGCGGTGGCCCTGGTCAACGCGCTCGTCGCGGACCCGGACGTGGCCGGCCAGCTCGGGTCGGAGCGCGGCGTCCCGCCCGCGACCCCGATCCGCGCCGCGCTGCGGCCCAAGGCGTCGCCGTCCGAGCAGCCGGTCTACGACTACATCGACTCGATCAAGGACCAGGTCGGCCCGCTGCCGCCGCCGCAGCCGCTCGGCGCCGGGGAGCTGCACAACAAGGTGCTCACCAACATCAACCAGCAGATCGGCTTCGGCAAGCTCACGATCGAGCAGGGGGTGTCCCGATTCTTCGAAGAAGCTCGACGAGTGCTCAAGTAGAGGGACGCGCGGCCTATCTGTTCCTGCTGCCGTGGTTCGCCGGGCTGCTCCTGCTGACCGGCGGGCCGATCCTGGCCTCGCTGGCCCTCTCGTTCACCGACTTCGACCTGCTCACCGCGCCGTCCTTCGTGGGGCTGGACAACTACGCCAGGATGCTCACCGACGACCCGCACTTCGTCAACGCCGTACGGGTCACGCTGATCTACGTCGTGTTCTCCGTGCCGCTGTCCGGCGCGTTCGCGCTCCTGGTCGCCGTGCTGCTGAACAGGCCCGTACGGGGCATCGGGATCTACCGCGCCGCCTACTACCTGCCGTCGCTGCTGGGCGGCAGCGTCGCGGTGGCGATCCTGTGGCGGCAGATCTTCGGCGCGGACGGCCTGATCAACGACGCCCTGAGCTATTTCGGGATCGTGGGGCCGAGCTGGATCTCCACGCCCCAGTACGCGATCTACACGCTGGTCCTGCTGCACATCTGGCAGTTCGGCTCCCCCATGCTGATCTTCCTGGCCGGGCTGAAGCAGATCCCCGCCGAGCTCTACGACGCCGCCGCGGTGGACGGCGCCGGGAAGGTGCGCGCGTTCTTCCGCATCACGCTGCCCATGCTCAGCCCGATCATCTTCTTCAACCTCGTGCTGCAGACCGTGAACGCCTTCAAGGCCTTCACCCCCGCCTTCATCATCAGCGGCGGCATCGGCGGACCGGCCGACTCCACGCTCTTCTACACGCTCTTCATCTACCAGGAGGGGTTCGGGAACTTCCGGATGGGCTACGCCTCCGCGCTGGCCTGGGTGCTCCTCCTGGTGACCGCGGCCTTCACCGCGCTGGCCTTCCGCTCCTCGAAGTACTGGGTGCACTATGCCGACTAGCCGCCGCTGGGCCCTCCACCTGCTGGTCGTCGTGGGGGCGCTCGTCATGCTCTATCCGCTGTTCTGGCTGATCAGCTCCTCGTTCAAGCCCAACGACGAGATCTTCACCGATCCCGGGCTGGTGCCGCAGACCGTGGTCGCGGACAACTACGCCACCGGGTGGACCGCGCTGGGCGTGCCCTTCAGCGGGTTCTTCGCGAACTCGTTCGTCATCGCCGCGGCGGCCGTGGCCGGGAACGTGATGTCGTGCTCGATGGCGGCCTTCGCCTTCGCCCGGCTGAGCTTCCGGTTCAGGAAGCTCTGGTTCGCGATCATGCTGGGGTCGATCATGCTGCCCATCCACGTGCTGATCGTGCCGCAGTACACGCTGTTCAAGTATCTGGGCTGGGTGGACACGTTCCTGCCGCTCATCGTGCCGAAGTTCCTGGCCGTGGACGGGTTCTTCATCTTCCTGATGGTGCAGTTCATCCGGTCGCTGCCGCGCGAGCTGGACGACGCGGCCCGCATCGACGGGTGCGGGCCCGTCCTGGTGTACTGGCGGATCATCCTGCCGCTGTCCCGGCCGGCGCTGATCACGACCGCGATCTTCACCTTCATCTGGACCTGGGACGACTTCTTCAGCCAGCTCGTCTATCTGAGCGACGTGTCCACGTACACGGTGCCCCTGGCGCTCAGGGCGTTCCTCGACTCCAGCGGCGGGTCCACCTGGGGGCCGATGCTCGCGATGGCGGTGCTGTCGCTGATCCCCATCCTGGGCTTCTTCCTGATCTTCCAGCGACGCATCACCGAGGGCATCTCGACCACCGGCCTCAAGGGGTGACGTCACCGCGGGGTGAGCCGGATCACCGGGTACTCGCGGTCGGATTTGTCATGGTACTTGGCATAACGGGGCTGGGCGGCGGTGATGCGCTGCCATGCCTGCGCGCGCTCGGCGCCGTCGAGCCGGTGCGGCGTCACCGGCACGGCGTCGCGGCCGGGGAGCTCGACCGACGCCCGCTCGGGGTGCGCCATCAGGTTGGCGTGCCAGTCCGGGTGCCGGCCCCCGCCGCCCGATGCGACGATCAGCCAGGCGTCCTCGCCGTCGGCGAACCACGCCAGGGGCGACTGCCGCGGCTGCCCGCTCAGGCGGCCCACCGTGTTCAGGATCAGCACGTCCATGCCCATGAACGAGCCCTGGCCGCGCCGGATCTTGCGGCTCATCCGGGCGTTCATCTTCCGCTGGATCCACCGTGACATCGGCCCGGGCGTACCGCTCTTGCGCTGCTGCTGCTGTGCCATCGGTGCCCCTCAGCCCAGCTCGTTGACGCGGATCATGTTGCCCGCGGGGTCGCGGAAGGCGCAGTCGCGGATCCCCCACGGCTGCTCGGTCGGCTCCTGGACGACCTCGGCCCCGCCGGCCCGCAGCCGCGCGAAGGCGCCGTCGAGGTCGGCGGTGGCCACGATCATGCGGGCGTAGGTGCCCTTGGCCATCATCTCGAGGATGGTGCGGCGCTCGTCGTCGGTGATGCCCGGTTCGGCGCCCGCCGGGTGCAGGACGACGGACGTGCCGGGCTGGCCGGCGGGGCCGACCGTGATCCAGCGCATCGTGCCGTCGCCGACGTCGTTGCGGACCTCGAAGCCCAGATTGTCGCGGTAGAAGGCCAGGGAGGCCTCCGGGTCGTTGTGCGGGAGAAACGTCTGGTGAATGGTGAAGTCCATGGCGACGACGCTAGTTGCGGCCCGGTGACCGGCGCTTCTCCATTCCTGACCGTTCGCCGCGGTCAGGCGAACGGTCAGGCGAACGGTCAGGCGAGGGTCTCCGGGGCGGCGAGGGCCAGGCCGGCGGCGCCGAGGGCGTGCTGGGCGTCGCTCCAGGGACGGACGATCACCTGAACGCGGTGGGCGGCGGTGACCCGGCTGGTCCGCATCGCGGCGAGGAACCCCGGCTCCAGCCCCGGCCAGAGGACGTGGTTCTCGCCGATGACCGCGATGGTGGGCGTGCCGAGCAGGTTGACGACGCCGGCGACGGCCCGCCCGAGCACGGTGCCGATCCCGGCGAGGACGTCCGCCAGCCCCGGCTCGCCGCCGGAGACCCAGCGCGCGCGGAGCTCCTCGATGGTGGTGGCCGACTCGGCGAGGCCGGCTCGGCGGGCGGCGCGCAGGATGCCGCCGTCGCTGGTGAGCGTCTCCAGGCAGCCCCGGGCGCCGCAGGTGCAGCGCGGTCCGGTGGTGGCGACCGGCGTGTGGCCGAACTCGCCGGACAGCCCGCTCGGGCCGCGGTGCACCCGCCGCTGCAGGACCGCGCCGAGTCCCACCCCGTCGCCGATGCCGAGCACCAGGAAGTCGTCGTGCTCGCGGCCCGTCCGGTACAGGAGCTCGGCGGTGGTGCTCGCCCGGAGATCGTTGTCGACCAGCACCGGGATCGGCAGTTCGGCGCGCAGCCGTTCGCCGAGGGGAAGTTCGCTCCAGCCGAATCGGGGACATACACGTATATAGCCGGTGGCCGAATCGACAGAGGACGGAGTGACCACTCCCACGGCCCGCAGCCTGGGCCCCAAGGTGGGGTCGGCCAGCCGGTGGTTGATCACCGCGAGCAGCTGAGGGATCGGATCGGAACGGCAGTCGAAGGGCGATACATCGGATGTGATCACGCGACCGTCCAGACCCGCGACGACGGTGACGACATGGTCGGTGGCGACCCGTACGCCCATGGTCGCGGCGGCCTCGGGCACGACCTGGAGCGGGATGCGGGGCCTGCCGACGGCCCCGGCCTGCGGGGCGAGAGTCCGCAGGTAACCGCAGGCCAGGAGGCGTCGCGTATGCTCGTGCACGGTCGCGTCGCCGAGCCGGAGGCGAGCCGCGATCTGGCGGCGGTCCAGGGCTCCCGCGGTGCCGAGCAGCGCCAGGATCTCGACGCGGGTCAGATCTCCGCGAGGGGCGACTCGACGAGCAGTCATCGGATATTTCCACCTCGATCTCATTGACACTACAGAGCGCGACGCCTAAGTTTCACAATTATTAACTCGGCCCCGAGCTTATTGAGTGGAGCTGCGATGGGCAGGCGGATGCATGGCGGTCGGCGATCATTGGCAGTCGCCGTAGCGGTGGTCATCGCGGGGGGAGTCACCGCCGGTTGTGGGGACAACGGCGGTCAGCAATCATCAGGCGGCAGCAAGGCGAGCAACGGAGCGGTGACGCTCACCTGGTCGATGTGGGCCTCCGGCACGGAGGACCGCGACGCCTGGCAGAAGGTGGCCGACGAGGTCACCAAGAAATACCCGAACATCAAGATCACACTGGAGACCTCTCCGTTCAACGACTACTTCACCAAGCTCGGCACCCGCCTGGCAGGCGGCAGCGCGCCGTGCATCGTCTCCATGCAGAGCCTGCGCACCGGCGGCTACGTCAACGGCATGCTTCCGCTGGACGAGCTGATCAAGAAGAACAGCCTGGACACAGGCGACTTCGACTCCTCGATCATGGCCGGGCTGGCCTCCGGCGGCAAGCAGTACGCCCTGCCGTACGACGTCGGCTCGCTGATCGTCACCTACAACAAGGCCATGTTCAAGGCGGCCGGCGTGGCGGCGCCGAAGGTCGGCTGGAGCATGGCCGACTTCGAGGCCACGGCCAAGAAGCTGACCACCGGCGGCAAGTACGGCTTCGTGGCCTACCCCATCGACCTGCCGATGTTCTCGATGATCCTGTCGCGGACCGGCGCGGAGCCGGTGGACGCGTCCGGCAAGCTCACCCTCACCTCCGAGCCGATGGCGACCGGCTTCCAGTGGTACGCGGACCTGGTCGCCAAGGCCGGGGTCGCGCCCAAGGTGCCCGGCGTGGACAACAACTTCGCCGACACCCAGTTCCTCAACGGCAACGTGGCGATGCAGGTGAACGGGCCCTGGGCCGTCCTGTCGCTCAAGCAGCAGGCCAAGTTCGACGTGGGCCTGGCCACCATCCCCGCCGGTCCCAACGGGTCCAAGACCTACTCGGCCGGGTCCGGCTTCGGCATCTCCCAGTCGTGCCAGTACCCCGACGAGGCGTTCAAGGCGATCAGCGTGATGACCAGCGCCGACGTGCTCGGGCAGCTCGCCACCATCGGGCGCGCCTACCCGGCGCGCAAGTCCGTCCAGAACAAGTGGTACGAGAACGCCTTCGAGGGCGCCAAGGAGGTCCTCGACGCCGCCAACGCCACGGCGACGCCGTTCCGGACGACCTCCGGCTGGGACCAGGTGTCGAAGCTGCTGGCCCAGTACGGCGTGCCGGTCTTCAACGGGCAGGGCACGGCGGCGGACGTCCTCAAGCAGGTCCAGCAGCAGGCACCGGCGTAACGAGCATGCGCAACCATCCACAGGGAGTGACATGTACAACGACGCCATACCCGGGCGAGCGGCGATAGCACGCGGACAGCGTGCCCGCCGCCGACGCGGCGACGGAAAGGTCGCCGCCCTGTTCGCCGGGCCCAGCCTGATCGGATTGACGCTGTTCACGCTCTTCCCGATCGTGATGTCCCTGGTGATCGCCTTCTTCCGATGGCCCGCGGTGGGCGAGCAGGTCTTCACCGGGCTGGGGAACTTCGCGCAACTGTTCGGCGATCCCGTGTTCCGGCGGACGCTGTTCAACACGTTGCTGTTCGTGGTGCTCTACCTGCCGCTCAACCTCATCGTGTCGGTGGGGCTCGCGGTGTGGATCTCGCCGCGCATCAAGGGCCGCCAGGCGCTGCGGGTGATCTTCTTCCTGCCCGTGGTCACGCCGATGGTGGCCAACGCGATCGTCTGGCGGATGATCTACCAGCCCAACGGGTTCATCGACGGCACGCTGCACGCCGCCACCGGCGTGCACGCGCCGAACTTCCTCGGCGAGCAGGGCTGGGCCATGTTCGCCGTCGTCGCGATGAGCGTGTGGCAGGGGTTCGGGTACAACATGCTGGTCTTCTCGGCCGCCCTGGACGCCATCCCGCGGCAGCTCGTGGAGGCGGCGCAGATCGACGGGGCGGGGCCGTGGCGGCTGTTCTTCCGCATCACGCTGCCGATGATCTCCCCGGCGATGTTCTTCGCCACGACCATGACGCTCATCACGTCGTTCCAGGTCTTCACCCAGCCGTTCCTGATGACCGGCGGCGGGCCCGGCATCGACACCGAGACCCTCATGATGTTCGTCTACAACCAGGGCTTCTCCGTCTACCAGTTCGGACTCGCCTCCGCCGCGGCCTGGATCCTGTTCGTGCTGATCCTGGGCGTGACCGCGATGCAGTTCGCCGGCCAGCGCAGATGGGTCACCTACGATGTCTGAGCACGCGCACGCCGCCCCGGCCTCCCCATGGGCGCACAGGGTCCGGCTGGTCGTCTCGCACGCCGCCCTCTACCTGGTGGCCGCCGCCTTCGTGTCGCCGCTGGTGTACATGGTGGCCACGTCGCTGAAGCGCGCCGACGAGGTGTTCGGGTCGCCGCCGAGCCTGTTCGGGTCGGTGATCCGGTGGGAGAACTACAGCGAGGCGTTCGAGTTCCTGCCGTTCGCGCGTTTCATCGTCAACGGGCTCGCCGTCGCCGTCTGCGGCACCGTCGTGGTGCTGGTGGCGTCGAGCATGTCGGCGTACGCCTTCTCGCGGCTGCGCTGGCGCGGTCGCGACGGCGTCTTCCTGGTCTTCCTGGCCACCCTGATGATCCCCCAGGAAGTGCTGGTCGTGCCGATGTTCATGCTGATGCGCTGGTTCGGGTGGGTGGACTCGTACCAGGCGCTGATCTTCCCCTGGGCGTTCACCGCCTTCGGGACGTTCATGCTGCGCCAGTTCTTCCTGACCATCCCCGAGGAGCTCGCCGAGAGCGCCCGCCTCGACGGCGCGGGAGCGGTGCGCGTCTTCACCGGCATCATGCTGCCACTGGTCAGGCCCGCGCTCGCGGTGCTGGCGGTCTTCACGTTCATCAACTACTGGAACAGCTTCCTGTGGCCGCTGATCATCATCAACTCGGTGGACGAGAAGGCCACGGTCCCGCTGGGTCTGCAGCTCTTTTTCGGGCAGCAGGGCACCCAGTGGAACCTCATCATGGCCGCGGCCGTGATCTCCATGGCGCCGACCACGGCGCTGCTCATCATCCTGCAGAAACATCTCGTACGCGGGATCGCGACCAGCGGTCTCGGCGGACGCTGAACATTTGAAGAAGAGGGACATCGTGCAGCACCACGCCTGGTTCGCCGAATCCCGGTTCGGCATGTTCGTGCACTGGGGTCTGTACTCTCTGGCGGCCCGGCACGAGTGGGTGAAGAACCGCGAGCGCCTGACCGACGAGGACTACCAGCGCTACTTCGACCACTTCTATCCCGACCTGTACGACCCGGCGCGATGGGCGCGGCTGGCCAAGGAGGCCGGCATGCGCTACGTCGTCCTCACGACCAAGCACCACGACGGCTTCTGCCTGTGGGACTCGGCGCAGACCGACTACAAGGCGACGCGCACCCCCTGGGGCAAGGACCTGATCGCGCCGTTCGTGGAGGCCGTCCGCGCCGAGGGGCTGAAGGTCGGGTTCTACCACTCGCTGATCGACTGGCACCATCCCGAGTTCCCGGTCGACTCGCTGCATCCCCAGCGCGACGACGAGGCGTTCAAGGCCGCCGCCGCGGGCCGCGACGTCTCCAAGTACGCCGACTACCTGCACGCCCAGGTGCGCGAACTGCTCACCGATTACGGCCGGATCGACTACCTGTTCTTCGACTTCTCCTACCGGGGCAGGCCGGGCAACTGGGGTGGCAAGGGCGCCGACGACTGGCGCTCGGACGAGCTGCTCGCGATGGTCAGGGGGCTCCAGCCGGAGGTCATCGTCAACGACCGGCTCGACATCCCCGGCGACTTCGTCACCCCCGAGCAGTACCAGCCCGCCGGGCCGATGGTCGTCGACGGCCATGAGGTGCCGTGGGAGGCGTGCCAGACCCTCAACGGCAGCTGGGGGTACGACCGGGACAACCTCGACTACAAGTCGCCGGACCTGCTCGTACGGATGCTGGTCGACAGCGTCGCCAAGGGCGGCAACCTGCTGCTCAACGTGGGCCCGGACGGGCGCGGCCAGATCGACCCCCGCGCGCGCGGGACGCTCGCCGACATCGGCGCCTGGATGCGGCTGAACTCCCGCTCGATCTACGGCTGCGGGCCCAGCGGCTTCACGGCGCCTCCCGACTGCCGCTACACCCAGCGTGGCGACCGGCTCTACCTGCACCTGTTCGCCTGGCCGTTCGGCCACCTGCACCTGCCGGGGCTGGCCGGGCGGGTGAAGTACGCCCAGTTCCTGCACGACGCGTCGGAGATCCGTACGCGGGTCATCGACCCCGGCCAGCAGGCCGGCCTCACCACGATGGGGGCCGTGTCGCCGGACGTCCTGACCCTCGACCTGCCCGTACAGCGCCCCGACGTCGCCGTGCCCGTCGTCGAGCTGTTCCTCACCGAGTGACTTCAGCCCCGTCGTGGGCGAGCTGCCGCGCAGGCGTCAGCAGCGTGGACAGCGCCCAGCGGCCGGGCCCGAGGACGGCGATGAGCAGGAAGCCCCAGCAGAAGAGCGCCGCCTTCTCACCGCCGTTCTCGATCGGGAACAACGCCTGAGGCTGGTGCACGACGAAGTAGGCGTAGGCCATGGTGCCCGAGCAGAGGACGGCGGCGGCGCGGGCACCCAGTCCGAGCAGGACGAGGATGCCGCCGACCAGTTCGATGGCCGCGGCCCACCAGCCGGGCCATTGTCCGAAGGAGGGCACCGGGCCCTGCGCACCGCCCAGCACGTCGAAGAGCGTCGCCGCGCCGTGGCAGGCGAACAGCAGTCCCAGCACGAACCGGTACAGGGCCAGGAAGAGCCCCTGATTCTTGTCCAACAGATCCACGGCAAATGCCCTTTCCTGCTGTTGAAAAATATGGGAGCGCTCCCAAACAGATTCTTGAGATCAAGCACATATGTCAATGTCACGTCACTCACAGGATCGGTCCAAAACGCGCTGTATACGCATAACCTGCCCGAACCTCGCGGCCATAAAGTTTCGCATTCGTGAAATTTTCATCAGCGCCCGACGAAAGTCGGCCGGGAAAGTTGACACGAATGATCGGGCCACGGTAAATCCCGACATACGAAAGCCGCCCGGACAGGATCCGGGCGGCTTTCGTCAGAGATCGGCCACCGCTTGGCGCACAGCGCGGTGTCCATGGCCTCGATCACGTGCTGGTGGGCCTCCTCGTTCGGGGGTAGCGCCGTGACGGCGACGGTGGCGGCGCGGCCATCCTCGGTCACCCCGTTGCGGGTCTCGTACCCGTCGATGTCACCGCCGTGGCCCCAGGTGACGCCGCCGCAGCTCAGCGGCATCTTCATCAGGCCCAGCCCGTACTCCCAGCCGGCCGGGAACCCGGGCGCCTTCATCGTGTGCTTCATCGCCGCCAGCTGCTCCGGCTTGAGCAGCTTGCCGCCCATCAGGGCGGTCATGAAGCGGTTGAGGTCGCTCGGGGTGCCGATCAGCTGGCCGGCCGCCCAGCCCCACGACGGGTCCAGGTTCGTGATGTCCTTCAGCTTGCCGCCGGGCTTCTCCGACCCGTACCCCTGCGGGTGCCGCCCGCGGATCGTCCTGTCCCCCTTGCCCGGCCAGTACGTGTCACGCAGCCCGATCGGCTCGATGATGCGATCCGTGATCACCTCGGCCACCGGACGGCCGGTGACCTTCTCGATCAGCAGGCCCGCCAGCACGTAGTTGGTGATGCTGTACTCCCAGCTCGTGCCCGGCGCGAACGACGCCTTGTGCGCGAACGCCATGTCCAGGAGGTCCTGGGGCGAGCGGTACACATTGCGGCTCTCGAAGATGCTCGGCATCCAGCGGGTGTAGTTCGGCAGGCCGCTGGTGTGCTGCAGCAGCTGCAGCACCGCCACCGCGGTGAACATCTTGGTGTTGCTCGCGATCCGCACCCGGCCGTCGACCGGGACCTCCTCCTTGGTCGTCAGGTCAGCGACCCCGGCGGTGTAGTGGCGGGTCCGACCCTTGCCGTCCCGCACCGCGGCCAGCGCCGCCGGGAACCTGTCCTTCTCCACCAGCCCGTCCAGCTTCCGCTGCACGGCGTCGGGCCGGTGGTTGCGCTTCAGCTCGTCCCGCACCTCGGCCAGCTCGGCGGACAGGCCTCGTCCGGGCTCTGCCGCACGACGTTCGCGGTGCGGTCGAGCCCGGTGGCCGCGGCGGCCGGCGTCCCCGCCACGACCAGGTGCGCTGGAGCGTTCGGGTACAGCCGGCTGTACCCGGGTCAGGACGGGCAGGTCCCGTCCAGAGCGCTGATCACCCCATTGATGAACACCTGCGACTTCGGCTCGTCGGCATGCGCCACCCCGGGGAACTCGGCCTTGCACCACACGCCGTCGATGACGTCATTGCGGGTCTCGTCGAGCGAGCTCACCAGCAGCGTGTAGCGGACGGGGTCGGGCGTCGGGTCGCCGCTGTTGAGCTGGCTGATGAAGGTGCTGGTCGGGCACATCTGCCCGCCCTGGTTCGCCGGCAGGAGGCAGGCCGGCCAGTAGCCGCGCTGCCCGGTGCCCATCGAGACATAGCTCAGCGTGGCATCGGCGCCGCCGAGGGACTTCAGGTAATAGCGCGCCGACAGCCCTCCCATGCTGTGCCCGACGAGGCTGACCTTCCCGCCGCCGTTCTCCTGCCGTACCTGTGCCACCAGGTCCCTGATGGCTCCCGCGTTGGCGATGTTCTCCTCGCCGGGCAGGTCGATCGAGTACGCGGGATGGCCGGCCTGCTCCAGCGCCGCCTCCATCTGAGCGAACTCGGTCGGCGACCCGTTCCAGCCGTGGATCAGGATGACCGGCTCCCGCTGCGCGGCCTGCACCTGCTGGCAGGTGCCCAGCCCGGCCAGCAGGATTCCCGCGGTCATCAACCCTGTGATGCGTCGGCGCCTCGATGACATGAGTCACACCTCGCTACTTCTAGGGGAATTCACTTACTGAGCACTCGGTAAGTGATGGGTTAGATTTAACACCGTGGCCCGAAGTAGGCAAGACCCCAGCAGACAGGAACGCGCGCGCCTACGGCGTGAGGAGATCATCGCCGTGGCCGCGGAGATGTTCGCGCGCGACGGCTTCCGTGGCACGTCCCTGCCCGCCGTCGCGGCCCGGGCCGGCATCAGCGAGCCCGGCCTCCTGTATCACTTCGGCAGCAAGGCGGGGCTGCTCCTGGCCGTGATCGAACGGCGCGACCTCGACAGCGAGGCCTTCGCGATGGAGCTCCTGGGCATGGAGCCCTCCGGGCGGCTGCGGGCCATGCCGGAGTTCGCGCGCCGCAACAAGGAGCGGGCGGGGCTGGCCAAGCTGTTCACCGTGCTGGTCGCCGAGAGCCTGGAGCCCGGCGCGCCCGGCCACCGGCACTTCGTCGACCGCTACCGCGCGATGCGCGCCATCGTCGCCGACAGCATCCGGTCGGCCCAGGCCGCCGGGCTCGCCCGCCAGGACATCGACCCCGCGGCCAAGGCCGCCGAGATCATCGCGACTCTCGACGGCCTGCAGACCCAGTGGCTGCTCGACCCCGACACGATCGACATCGTGGCCGGCGTCGAGTCCTACGCCCGCACGCTGGAGCACGACCTGACGTGCGGGCTCTTCTGAGGTGGCCGGTGGGTGTCGTGGGCGGCCCGGGCAGGGTCACCGTCCAGACCCCGGGAGGCCCCATTCAGGACACGGTGCAGGGGACGCCGTTGAGCGTGAAATTGGTGGGCTGGTCGTTCGAGCCGCTCGCGTTGAAGCCGACCCCGTAACTCGTACCGGGATCGATGCTCTTGTGGAAGCTCGGGCCGGTGACCTGGACGCTCGGCGGGGTCGCGGACCAGGTGCCGTTCCAGCCGGTGGTGAAGGTCTGGCTCCCGGGGAAGACGAACTGCAGGATCCAGGGGCCGAACGTACGCGTTCCGGTGTTGCTGATGGTCACGTCGGCCGTGAACCCGGTGCCCCATCCGGTGCCGGCGTAGGTCACCGCGCAGGCGTAGCCGGGGGGCACGTCAGCCTGGGCCGTTCCGGCGGGCAGGGTGGCCAGGAGGAGCCCGGCGATGACGATCCCTGACGAGCGCCGCAGAAAACGCATCGATCCCCCTTTTGTCATGAGAACGATATTCCGAGGCGATCGTCAGCCGTGCGGCACCTGTTGTCAAACATTTGTCGGCCCGGTGAATGAAAGTTTCACCGGGGGTCACCTAATAGTCTTGGCCGGCCATTTGTGGCGCATTTTCGATGCCGATTGTTGCCTGCCGGAAATGAGGACGCGGGCCGGGCTCCGAGGCGGCATGATGGCGGTCAGGAAGATCGTCGAAAGGTGCCACGTGGAGAAGATCGTGTCCGTCGCCGTCGCGAGCGTGCTCGTGATCGGCCTCGCTCCCGCCGCTCACGCCGTGTCCGCGAGCGATGTCTACGCCAACTACGCCGAGCTCTCCGCCCATGAAACCGAGGGCAGGGACTATCGCCGCGTCCTTCGCGTCCCCGGCGGAGCGAAGGTGGCGCACATCGCCATCCACGGCGGCGCCATCGAGGCGCCGACGTCCCAGCTCGCCGACCAGGCCGCGGGACGCAAGCACGCCTACTACTCATTCGCCGGCATCAAGGACAGCGGCAACAGCGCTCTGCACATCACCTCCACGCACTTCGACGAGCCCAAGGCGCTCTCGGTGGTGGCCGCCGTCGACTACACCGTCTCCTGGCACGCCGCGGCGGGCGCCGCTGCCACCACCTACGTCGGCGGGCGCGACACGACATTGATCAAAAAGGTGACGGCCGAGCTACGCGCCGCCGGGTTCCCCGTCTCGGCGTCCGTACCTGACGAAATCGGCGGTGACAGCCCTCGGAACATCGCGAACAGAAACCGCAGGGGCATGGGGGTGCAGCTGGAAATCAGCCGGGGTCAGCGGGAGCGGTTCTTCAAGGAAGGCAAGCTGAATCGCGCCTGGATCGAGAGCCCGGCCAACCGCACGAAAGCCTTCTACGAGTACGTCGCGGCCGTCAATCGTGCCCTGAGCTGAGGAGCCGAAAGCCCGGCGCCTCACCTGGGGGTGAGGCGCAGGATGGCGTGGTCGCGGGAGAGGTAGGGCAGCTCCACCCGCAGGTTGTTGATGCGGGCGGACCTGCCGGGAGCCAGGGACAGCTTGCCCTCGTCGCGGCAGCGCCCGTTGACGCAGCTGCTGGAGATGCTGACGTTCGCCCCCTCGGCCTGCAGCCCGCCGGTGAAGCCCAGGAGCGCGATCGTGGCCTCGTCCGGGTCGAGTGAGCTGATGGTGAGCCGCTGCACGCCGAACCGCTTGTCGATCCGGAGCCGGTCGCCTGCCCGTACCTCGACCTCGCAGTCGGCGTCCTTGCAGGACGCCAGGCTGCTCCCGTCGGCCGGGTGATGCCCGGTGGACGAGGGCCGGACGGAGGCGGTCGGCATGGGAGACACGGTGTCCGTCGTGGGTGGCAGCGTGTCCGTCGCCACCGACAGCGGCGTTGACGGCGTGGTACGCGAGTCGGCGCAGGCAGCGGCGAGTACGACCAGCAGAGCGACGGCGGTGAACCGGACGACGGTCGGCATTGGGCTCCTCCAGGCGGGCACTCCTGACGTTGTGCCCGTCCTAGCTGAGAAAATAACCCTGTGTAATCAAGGTGTCAGCTCAGTCCGTGCCGGACACCAGCCCCACCCGGTAGGCGAGGACGACGGCCTGCACGCGGTCGCGCAGCTCGAGTTTGGCCAGGATCCGCGACACGTAGGTCTTCACGGTCTCGGCGGTGATGAACAGCTTCTCGGCGATCTCCGCGTTCGACAGGCCGCCCGCGATCTGTTCGAGGACCTCGAGTTCGCGAGGGGTCAGCGTGCGCACGATCTCGTCCCTGGCCGGGCGGGACGGGTCGGCGGGGCGGAGCCGTTCGGCGAAGTGGCCGATGAGCGTGCGGGTGACGGCCGGCGCCAGGAGGGAGTCGCCACGGGCGATGGTCCGCACGCCGTTGACCAGCTCCGCCGGTGGCGCGTCCTTGAGCAGGAAGCCGCTGGCGCCGGCCTTGAGCGCTTCGTAGACGTACTCGTCGACGTTGAAGGTGGTGACGACCAGCACTTTCGCCGGGTCCTCGGTGCCGGGGCCGGCCAGCCGCCGGGTGGCCTCGATGCCGTCCACGATGGGCATCCGGATGTCCATCACGATGACGTCCGGGCGCAGCAGCCGGGCGGCCTCGACCGCCGCGCGGCCGTCCGCGGCCTCCCCGACGACCTCCATGTCCGGCTGGGCGGAGAAGATGGTGATGTAGCCGGCGCGCACCAGCGCCTGGTCCTCGCAGATGAGCACCCGGATCGGCGGGTCGGTCATGGACTGCTCCTGTACGGGATGAGGGTTCGGACGCCGAACCCGCCGCCGGGGCGGGGCCCGGCCGCCAGTTCGCCGTCGAGCATGCGTACGCGTTCCCGCAGCCCGTCCAGACCTCGCCCGCCCGACGGCACGACGGGTGCGGCGTCGGCGGGCCCGTCGGTGATCACCTCGATCTCGAGGTGATCGTCGTGGTGGTGGACCGTGACCGCGGTGGACCGCCCTGTCGCGTATTTGATCGCGTTGGTGAGCGTCTCCTGCACGACCCGGTAGGCGGCCAGCTCCACGTCGACGGACTGCGGTCGCTGGTCGCCGCGTTCGGTCAGCTCGACGGGCTGGCCGGCCAGCCGGGCCTGTTCGACCAGGTCGCCGATCTTGCCCAGGGTCGGCGCGCGGCCCGCGACCGCCGAATCGCCGGTGGCCTCCAGCACTCCGAGCAGGTACCGCAGCTCCGTCAGCGCCCGCCGGCCGGTGTCGCTGATGGCGGCGAGCCCGGCCCCGGCCCGCTCCGGCGCGTTGCCGACCAGGAACTGCGCCGCGTCGGCCTGGACGACCATGGCGGTCACATGATGGGTGACCACGTCATGCAGCTCGCGGGCGATCCGCGCCCGTTCGGCGGCCGCGGCCACCTCCGCGCTCAGGCGCCGTCGCTCGGCCTCGTCAGCCCGCCACCGGCGCATCCCGGCACCAGCCACCCAGATCACCGCCAACGTCAGATAGAACGCGAGGAACGCCGGGACTCCGTTGGGCGACCCCAGGCCGTGCAGCACGACGACCAGCAGGACATAGCCCACGGTCGACACCGCGACGAGGCCGCGGCGGAACCGGGCCTGATAGGCGCCGGCGGCGTACAGGGACAGATAGAGCCCGATGCTGGCGAACGTCTGCGGATAGCTCAGCGCCTGGTGAAGAGCGAATGCGGCGCCGGTGATCGCGAGACAGGCCGCGGGCCATCGGGTGCGTACCACCAGCGGCGCGGACTGGGCCACGGTCAGCGCCACGCCCAGCGCGTCCAGCGGGCGCTTGGGCAGGTCGCCGAGCTGCGCCCCGATGGCGGACATCGTCGGAACGAACGCCAGCAGCATGAGCGCCGCCGCGAGCGCGGTGTCCTTCACGGACTGGTGGCAAGCTCGCCACCAGTCTGACCATAAGCGGGCGGAACGGGCGGCGTTCGCGAACACCGGGCAAGCCTAACGACCCCCACTCCGCGCAGGGAGCAGTCTGCCCCGCCGGTGCGCGAGGACGAGCATCGGTACGGCGAGCAGCAGGCTCATCATGACGGGCACGATCGACGCCTCCAGCCCGAACTCGCCCCCGGTCAGCACCGCCGGACCCGAGACCTCGGCGGTCAGCAGACCGGGCGAGACGTGGCCGGAGACCGGGATGCCCAGCAGTCCCTCGGTGGCGTTCCAGGCGAAGTGGAGTCCCACGACGAACCAGATGCTGCGCCGCCAGAGGTACGCGGCACCGAGCAGGACGCCGGCCTCGACGGCGATCGCCAGCGAGCTCCAGAGGCTGGCTCCCGGGTTGGCCAGGTGCATGCCGCCGAACAGCAGCGCGGTGATCGCCAGCGCCACCCGGCTGCCCCACAGCGCCTCCAGGGCCTGCAACGCCAGGCCGCGGAACATCAGCTCCTCGGTGACGGCCGCGCCGACCGCCGTGAACACCACCGGCAGGACGTTCCCCGACGACCACGAGAACGAATAGCCGCCGGCCACCGTGATCAGGAGCACGGAGCCGAGCACGAACCCCAGGCCGATCCCGGCGCCGGACAGCGCCTCCCGACCGGCCCCGCCTCTGGCGATCTCCGGGGTGGGCCGCCCCGCGACGAAGCGCATGACCGCCCAGTAGACGGCCACCGCGGCGACCGCGCCCACCACGGCGAGCACCGGCGCTCCGCCCCCGGTCAGCGCCGACACCACGATGAGGCCGAGCAGCCCGATCAGCATCCAGGTGAGGGGGAAGCGGGCGATCCTCCGTATCCGGCCGTCGCCGGGGACTGCGGCTGGCGTGCTCATGGTGACCTCCGTTGACGTCGGCCGCGCGATCGGCGGCCCCGGCGAAGACGGTATGAGCGCGATGGTGTCCGGCGAATCACCAATGAGCGGACGATTCAGGTAGCTCTCACGGGGGATGGGCCGGCGCCATTGACGGGCCACGCCCGTAAGGTTACGGTCGGGACCGGAATTGAGCATGAACGAACACGACCCCGGAGGTGGTGCCGTGCGGATTCCCGTGGAGGGGCACTTGAAGTGGCCCCGGCTGACGCGCGGAGCGGTGGCGACGGCGCTCCTGGCGGCACTGCTCGCGGCACCGCCAGGAACGCCCGCCTTCGCGGCCGACCTGCGGATCGCCAACGACGGCTTCGACGACGGGCTGGCCGGCTGGAGCGGCTCGCACACCGCGGGCGGCGTCGAGGCCGTGTCCTGGGACGGGCGCACCACGGCGCGCGTCACCGACACCGACCCGGCCGCCGCCTACGGCAGGGAGAGCATGCCGGGCCTGCCCGCCACCGCGGGCACCCGCTACACCCTGCAGGCCCAGGTGTGGGCCGACAGCGGCACGGCGTACCTCTATCTGCGCTTCCGCGACGCCTCCGGCAACCTGCTGGCCGGCGGCGGCAACGCCCCGGCGACGGGCAGGCGCTGGAACCGCGTCACGGCCTCGGGCGTCGCGCCCGCCGGCACGGCCACCGTCTCGGCCCTCATCTACTCGGGCGTGGCCGACGTGGGCACCGCCTACTGGGACGAGGTGCTGATCACCAAGGACGTGACCGACCTGGGCGTGCAGATCGACAGCAGCGTGCCCAACGCCACCACGTTCGCGGGCGGCAGCGCGTACGCCGTCTACACCGGCACCGCGGAGGCCAACCCGCAGCTGGCCGTGATCGACGTGGCCACCGAGAAGGTGACCCGGAAGCTCACCATCCCCGACAGCGCGGCCACGCCCACCGTCGGCGGCTGGGCGGCGGCCACCGCCACCGACGGCAGCGTCTACCTCGGCACCTACCCCAACTCCAAGCTCTACCGGCACGTCCCCGGCCAGTCCACGATCACCGACCTCGGCCGGGCGGAGGGCGGCTACTCCTTCATCTGGGACCTGGAGCCGGGAGCGGGCGGGAAGGTGTACGGCGGCACCTACAACGACGGCCGCTACTTCAAGTACGACAACGGCGCCTTCACCACGATCGGCAGCGTGCCCATCCTGGCCGGCGCCCAGTACGTGCGCAGCCTCGCCCACGACCCGGCCGCGAACGCCACCTACCTCGGCACCGGCACGAACGCCGCCCTGATCAGGTACGACAACGTCACCGGCCGGGTGGACAGCCTCCTTCCCGCCGCCTACGCCCACAACTCGATGGTGGGCGGCCTCACCTGGACGGGCGACAGGCTGTTCGCCTGGATCGACCGCACCCTGCTCGTCCTGCGCGTCGTCCGCGACGCCGACGGCTCCTACTCGGCCGCCACCGACGCCGCGATCAGCGACGTGGACCTGCACCACTCCCCGGCCCGCGACGGCCTGGTCTGGTTCGTCAAGGACGGCCTGCTGCACTCGTACGACATCGCCGCCCGGACCGTGCAGGCGACCTCCGTGCGGCCCGGACTCGACGTCACCGGCTACACCTGGTCGGGCAGCACCCTGGTCGGCCTCGGCGCGGCCACGGACGGCACCAGGATCTTCAAGTACGAGCCCGCCGGCGGCCGCTGGAGCAGCAACCTCGTGACCGGCACCCCCGTCCTGCCCGCCGCGATCAACGCGCTCGGCGCGGGACCCGACGGCCGCGTCTACACCGGCGGCTACCTGACCGGCGGCACCGGCGTCTACGACCCGCTGCGGGGTGACGGCGACGACAACCAGCCGGACCGGCTCACCCTCAACGGGCTCAACCAGACCGACAGCCTGCTGGCCCACGACGGCCTGCTCTACATCGGCGTCTATCCCTCGGCCCGGATCTACAGCTACCAGCCCGGCGGCCCGTGGCCGCCCACGCTCAGGTACACGGGCGGCGAGGCGGGCGACAAGGCCGACGACTGCGAGCCGGGCCAGGGCCCGCCCCCGCAGGACCGGCCGTACGCGCTGGCCGGCGGGCCGGACGGCACCGTCTACATGGGCACGGTGCCGAAGTACGGCAAGCGCAGCGGCGCCCTCACCGTCTGGAAGCAGGGCACGGCCGGGCGGACCCTGTGCGTGGTGCCCGACCAGGCGGTCGTCTCGCTGGCGTACGCGGGCGGCAAGGTGTTCGGCGGCACCTCCACGCGCGGCGCCCTCGGCGTCGACCCCGTCTACGCCCCGGGGGCGTCGGCCACGCTGTTCTCCTACGACCCCGCCACCGGCACGGTGCGCACGCATCCGCTCCCGCTGACGGCGCCCAAGGCCGTCACGGCCCTGGCGGCGGTGGACGGCGAGCTGTGGGGGCTGGCGGGCGGCTCGCTGTTCACCCTCGATCCGGCGCGGCCCGAGGCGATCACCGTCAAACGGCTGTTCGCCGACCCCGACTACACGGCCAAGCCCAGCGTGGCCTGGCGCGACGGGGTGCTGCTGACCGTGCCCCAGGATCCGGCCCGCGTGTACGGCACGGCCGGCGACCAGATCTTCGCGATCGACAGGTCGACCAAGGCGGTGACCGTGCTGCGGACGGAAGCGGGGATGGAAGGGCTGACGGCCGACCGCTTCGGCAACCTCTACTACAAGATCAACGAGCGCCTGTTCCGGCTCGCCCGGCCATGAGGCGGATTTCGGCCTGAACCGATACCACGCGGAGGGGTCAGCGCTCGGGAGCCGTCGTCACCGGCGGCTCCTCGGGGGCCGGCGCGTCGGACGGTTCCGGGCGCCGGGCGCGGATCCGGCGGGACACCGTGCCGGTCGCGACGGCGGCGGCGCCGCCCAGCAGGGCGAGCAGCACGGGGACGAGGGTGGCGGACCACGGCCAGGCGCTGCCGGTCAGCTTGACGTCGAGCACCGGGTACTCCAGCGTCTTGGCGGTGAACCGGGCGGTCTGCACGTCGTAGGTGCGGGCGAGGTCGCGCAGCACCGGGTCGAACGCGAACTCCGGGTTGACGTGGAGGTACTCGGGCCGCGGCCCCGTGGTGGCCGCCGCGCGGCGGCTCGCGGCCTCCAGCCCCGGCACGAGGAGGCGGTCGAGGTCGGCCGCCGCGACCGTCGAACGCGGGACGAACGTCAGTCCGTGCTTGGAGTGGATCACGCCGTCACCGACCGCGACGGTGCGCCCGACCATGGACTCCTCGGTGTAGGAGACGAACGCGGAGGCGAGCTCCAGCTCCCCGACGCCCTCGGTGAGCTGGACGCCGATGGTCGTCGGCCCGGTCTGGTAGGAGGCGTTGAGCGCGGCGACCACGTCCGACGGCTCCAGAGCGGATTCGGGGATCCGCGCGGCCCTGCCGGGCAGGTAGTGGCGCCAGTGGACCCGCTGCGCCGCCGCACGCGCGGTGTCCGCGTCGAGCAGCCGTTCGATGATCCGGAGACCGCCGTCCACCCCTGACAGCACGCCGCCGGTGGTGATCACGTTTCCGTCGTCGACGTACCGCGTGCCGCTCGTCCACTTGACGTCGGGGAAGTCCTTCCGCAGCCCGGACAGCCGCAGCCAGTGGGAGGTGGCGGGCCTGCCGTCCAGCAGTCCGCTCGCGGCGAACGTACGGGCGCCGGCGCAGACGCTGACGGTCAGCGCGCCGGCGGCCGACTGCTGCCGCAGCCAGGCCCTGATCGAGGCGGACTCGGCCGGATCGGGCGGCTGCAGGGCCGGGATCACCACGGCGTCGAGCCTGTCGTTCCGCTCGCGCATCAGCCGCGTCAGCTCGTCGAACGTCAGGTCCGGCACGATGTCCAGGCCGCCGGTCAGGGCCACCAGCCGGGGTCCCGCCGAGACGACGTAGGTGTTCACCCGGCCGGTGCCCGCCAGCACCTCGTACGGGCCGAGCAGGTCGGCCACGTTGGAGCCCTTGCCGCCGACCAGGAAGGCCACCGTGGGCTTGGCCGGGTCATGGACCCTGGCCACCGGCTGGGCCGACACCGCGTCCGAGCGCGCCCGGTACAGGTCGCCGAACTTGCCGACGGTGTTCACGGCGGAGACCGAAGCGGGGATCAGCAGCACGGCCAGCACCACGGCCGTCCTTCTGACCCACTTCCACGGGACGCGCAGTCGGTGGTGATGGCGGAGGTACTCCTCGCGCCGCCACAGCATGGCCACGGCCATGAGGACGAACATCAGCGTGTGCCCGATCGCCATCACCAGGTGGCCCGGCAACGCGCCGAACCAGTACGGGACGAGCAGCACGAGGAACGGCGCGAACATCGCCAGGCTCATCTCGCCGATGGCGGCCCAGCCGTGGCGGCGCACCCGCATCCAGACCGCCATGCCGATCGTCATGTCGGCGGCCATGATCAGCGTGCTGACGTCGAACCGGATGTCCCCCGGCAGGACCGCGCTCCACACCAGGCCGAGCAGCAGCATCCCGAGGCCCATCGCGATGACCATCTCGATGTAGTGCCAGACGAAGCGCCCGGCCAGGCGCGCCTTTCCCGTAGGTGGTTCGTCAACAGCCATTGCCGGACTCCTGAACGTCGTCGGTGAGGGGGTTGTGGCGCCCTGCTTGACCGCTGCCAGTTCAGCCCGGCGTCGGAAGCCGGGCAAGCGGTGACCGACCGGCTTGTCCGAATAGCCGGGCATCGTGTCGCTTTCGGCCTTGCTCATCAGGGCTCTGCTGCCGACCAGCACCGCCCCGACGTGGCGGTGATCGACATCGGCCTGCCCCACGTGGACGGGTTCACCGCCGCCATCCGCCGGGTCGCACGCGGCGATAGCGTTTTCCCATGAACGGAGCAATCAACGTGTTCCCGGCATCTCCCGGCGACGGGGACGCGGTGGGTGAGATCCACGCCGAGTCCTGGAAGGCCGCCTATGCCGGATTCTTCCCAACGGAGTTCTTCGACGAGGCGGTGAGCCACCGGCGCGGCAAATGGCACGGCGTGCTCGCCGAGGGCAAGGACACCATCCTGCTGGCCACGCTGGACGGGCGACCGCTGGCGTTCTCCTACTTCGGCACCTCGCCGACGCACCCGGAGTCGGCGGAGATCTTCGGCTTCTACGGTCACCCCGACGGCTGGGGTACCGGCATCGCGGCTGCCCTGATGACCGCGTCCCTGGACAGGATCCGCGCGGAGGGCTTCGGGCGGATCCATCTGTGGACGCTGCGTGGCACCCCCCAGTCCCGCCGTTTCTACGCCAAGAGCGGCTTCACGGAGTCCGGCGCGGTCCGCGACCACGACTTCGGCGACGGCAACCCGATCGAGCAGGTCGAGTACGAGCTGATCCGCTGAGCGGCCGCGCTCGTCCCGTTCGTCTGGAACGCCCCCGTCCCCAGGTAGCCGACCGAGTACTGTTACTCTTAGTGAACAATAGGTTACCTTGCGTATTTCGGGGGCTCTTGTGAAGGTCGCCTGCGTCGGTGGCGGACCCGCCAATCTGTACTTCTCCATCCTGATGAAGCGGGTGGACCCGTCCCACGACATCACCGTCTACGAGCGAAACCCGGCCGGATCGACGTACGGCTGGGGCGTGACCTACTGGGACGAGCTGCTCGGCTACCTGCTCGCCGCCGACCCCGAGTCCGCGAGCGCCATCCGCGCGAACTCGGTCCACTGGGACAGCTGGGTCGCGCACATCCGCGACCACGCGACGGTGACGGTGGATCACGGGGACGAGGGCTTCGGCATCGGCCGGCACCTGCTGCTCGACATCCTCGTCGAACGGGCCCGTGCGCTCGGCGTACGCGTCGAGTTCGAGCGCGAGATCGCCGGCGAGCACGAGCTGCCCGAGGCCGAGCTCATCGTCGCCGGCGACGGCGTCAAGAGCACGCTGCGGCAGCGCCACGCCGACCACTTCGGCCCCGAGTTCGCGGTCGGGAACAACTTCTACACCTGGCTCGGCACCACCCGGATCTTCAAGGACTTCACCTTCGCCTTCACGGAGACCCCGCACGGCTGGATCTGGTGCTACGGCTACGGATTCAGCCAGACGCACAGCACCTGCGTCGTCGAGTGCTCCCCCGCGACCTGGCGCGGGCTCGGGTTCCACGAGGCCGACGAGGCCGACAGCCTGGCCGTCCTGGAGAAGCTCTTCTCCGAGATCCTGGACGGACACCCGCTGATCGGCCGGGCGCACCCCGACGGCAGCTCGCACTGGCTGAACTTCCGCACCCTGACCTGCCGCACGTGGCACCGCGACAACGTCGTCCTGCTCGGGGACGCCGCGCACACCACGCACTACTCCATCGGCGCGGGCACCGCCCTCGCGCTCGGGGACGCCGCCGGCCTGGTCAACGCGCTGTACGAGGAGGCGACGCTGCCGGCCGCCCTCGCCCGCTACGAGCGCGACCGCAAAACCGCGATCCAGGGCACCCAGAAGAGCGCCCACCGCAGCGCCCAGTGGTACGAGAACCTGCCGCGCTACATCGACCTGCCGCCGGGGCAGATGTTCACGCTGCTCGGCCACCGGCACTCCGCGCTGCTCCCGCACGTGCCGCCGAAGCTGTTCTACGTGATCAGCCAGGTGGCCGAGTCGGCGACCGGGCTCGTGTCCTGGCTGGGCTCGAAGGCCACGCGCACCCCGGACGCGCCCGCGAGGTGATCGCGGGGCTCCGGTCAGGCGGACCAGTGGGGGTCGCGGCCGAGCAGACCGAGGACGCGATGCTGGAGCGGAGCGTCGCCGGGCACCGCGACCTCGGGGCCGAAGACGACGATGCCCGGGCCGAAGGCGCCGGGAATGCGCATCTCCTCGGGGATCCGCTGGACGGCGGGCCACATCTCCTCGAGCTCGGCGGGGTCGATCGTGTCGTCCTGGCCGGTCGCGCGGGCGAGGTCCCAGCCGTGGAGCACCATGTCGGCGCTGACGACCTGGTCGATGTGCCGCTCGACGGACATGCGCCCGCCGGGGGTGTCGATGTCCCGCGCGGCGGCGGCCGGGTCGGTGAGCAGCGACTCGACGTCCGCACGCGCGGAGGCGAAGGCGGCGGCCGGGTCTTCCTCGACGGGCGGCGCGGGGCTGAGCGGCCTGCCGAGCGGGCTGAGCATCGCGGCGTGCATGTCGACGATGTGGCCGACGACGTCTCTGGAGGTCCATTCCGCGCAGGGGGACGGGTTGGACCACTGGCCGGGAGCGACCGCGGCGATCTTGGCCGCGAAGATGTCGGCTCGGGTCCGATAGCGGTCGGCGATCTCGCTCATGAGGGCTCCTTCTCCTCCCCGGCTCCGATGATGATATCCGTGGCGAGGCCGCGTGCGATGATCAAGCGCAGGTCGCCGCCAGGTGATGTACGTCAGCCGACGCCGATCCGGTGGCGGAAGACCCAGTACGTCCAGCCCTGGTACAGCAGCACCAGCGGCAGGAAGATCACCGCGACCCAGGTCATGAGGCCGAGCGTCTTCGGGGTCGCGGCCGCGTTGCGGGCGGTCAGGCTGTAGGCCGGGTTGATCGTCGAGGGCAGGACGTCGGGATAGAGGACCGTGAACAGGCTGATCACGGTCAGGCCGATGGCGACCGCCGACAGCAGGAACGCCCAGCCCTGGCGGCCCCGGCCCACGGCGACCAGCGAGGACGCGAAGGCGACGACGGCCAGGACCGCCAGGACGACCGTTGCGGGGCTCCCACCCTGGAGCTGCGTCCAGGCCAGGAAGACCACCGCGAGCACCGCCGCGACGACGCCCGTCCGCACCGCCACCGCGACCGCGCGCCGACTGATCTCCCCGGTGCTCTTCAGCGCCAGGAACATGGCCCCGTGCGTGGCGAACAGCGCCAGCGTCGTCAGCCCGCCGAACAGCGCGTACGGGTTGAGCAGGTCCGCCACCGTGCCCACGTACTCGTGGCGGGAGTCGAGCCGCAGGCCCCGCACGATGTTCGCGAAGGCGACGCCCCACAGCAGCGCGGGCACGAACGAGCCCGCCACGATGCACGCGTCCCACCGCCGCCGCCAGATCAGGGAGTCGCGTTTGCCGCGGTACTCGAAGGCCACCCCGCGCACGATCAGCGCCACCAGGATCACCAGCAGCGGCAGGTAGAACGCGCTGAACAGCGAGGCGTACCACTCGGGGAAGGCTGCGAACGTGGCCGCTCCCGCGGTGATCAGCCACACCTCGTTGCCGTCCCAGACGGGGCCGATCGTCTCGATCATCGCGTGGCGTTCGGCGTCGTTCCTGGCGACGACGGGCAGCAGCATGCCGACGCCGAAGTCGAACCCCTCCAGGACGAAATAGCCGAGCCAGAGCACGGCGATCGCCACGAACCAGACGTCGGTGAGCTCCATGCCGCGATCTCTCCCCTGGTAGGCGGGCAACTGGTAGGCGGGCGGCTAGTAGGCGGGCGACGGCTCGCCCGGCTCGGTGCCGTCGCCGGACGGCGGGGCCATCCGGCCGTACTTGATCATGAGGCCCGCCTCCACCACGGCCAGCACGCCGTACAGGAGGGTGAAGACGATCAGCGAGGTGAGCACGGTGCCCACCCCGACGCTGGGCGAGACGCCGTGGACGGTCTTCATCTGGCTGAAGACGATCCACGGCTGCCTGGCCGTCTCGGTGAAGATCCAGCCGAAGCTGTGCGCGAGGAAGGGCAGCACGACGGACCACACGGCGGCCCGCCAGATCCAGCCCTTGCCGCGTACGCGTCCGCCGCGGGTCAGCCAGAGCAGGACGAGCGCCACCAGCCCCGCGAGCATGCCGAAGCCGATCATCAGCCGGAAGGACCAGTAGGCGAGCGGGATGTAGGGACGGTAGTCCCCCGGGCCGAACCTGCGCTGGTACTCCCGCTGGAGGTCGTTGACGCCGTGCACCTTGCCGTCGAACGAGCCGGTGGCCAGCTGGGACAGCAGGCCCGGGATCTCCAGCGCGAAGATCGGCCTCGTGCCGTCGAGCGTCCCGATGGTGAACAGCGAGAACGGCGCCGGCTGCCGGGTTTCGTAGAGCGCCTCGGCGGCGGCCATCTTCATCGGCTGCGTCTGCGTCATGATCTTGCCGAGGACGTCGCCGGAGCCGAGGGTGCCGACGGCGCCCACCAGCACCGCGACCGCGCCGAGCCGGAGGGACGGGCGGAAGACGTCGGCGTCCCGCTTCCTGGCCAGGTGCCAGGCGGAGACGGCCATGAGGATCACCCCGCCGGCCAGCCAGCAGCCCAGGATGGTGTGCGGGAAGGTGGCCAGCAGGACCTTGTTGGTCAGCACGGCCCCGAAGTCGGCCAGCTCCGCCCGCCGGTCGACGGTGAAGCCCACCGGCCACTGCATGAACGAGTTGGCGGCCAGGATGAAGTAGGCGGACACCATGCTGCCGATCGCGACCGTCCAGATGCACGCGAGATGCACCAGTTTGGGCAGCCGGTCCCAGCCGAACATCCACAGCCCCAGGAACGTCGACTCCAGGAAGAACGCCAGCAGCGCCTCCAGCGCGAGCGGGGCGCCGAAGACGTCACCGACGAACCTGGAGTAGGAGCTCCAGTTCATCCCGAACTGGAACTCCTGCACGATCCCCGTCACCACGCCCATCGCGAAGTTGATCAGGAAGAGCGTGCCCCAGAACTTGGTGGCGCGCAGGTAGGCCGGGTTGCCGGTGCGCACCCAGGCCGTGTTCAGGATCGCCACCAGCACCGACAGCCCGATCGTGAGCGGCACGAACAGGAAGTGGTACACCGTGACGATCCCGAACTGCCAGCGCGCGAGATCCACGGTGTCCATGTTCTAACGGTAAGTGCCCGATCGAGCGCTACCGGTTACGACACGCTCGAATGGAGGGCCACGGGAGGAGGACGTTCGCAGGTGCTCGCGATGGTCACCGCCGTGCCCGAGCCCGCCGCGGCCAGCAGCGACTCCATGACGTCGAGCACGTGGAAGGCCAGCGAGCCGCCCGCGCGGAGCTCCTGGCCCGCCGCGAAGTCGAGCAGCCCCACGCCGCGCCCGGCCCCGACGTAGCCGGCCGACTCCGCAAGCTCCTGCCAGCCGTCCTTGCCTGAGATCAGGACCTGGCCGTCGAAACGGTTCGGGTCGGGTACGACGAGCGAGCCCTGCTCACCGTGCACCTCGATGTTGGGCGCCTTGGTCGCCGCCCCGTCGAAGCTCATCACCAGCGTGGACAGCGCGCCCGAGGCGTGCACCAGCACCCCGGTGACGTGGGTGTCGACCGTGACCGGGATCTCCTCGCCCTGGCGGGGGCCCGAGCCGATGGTGCGCTTGGCACGCGTACGGCTGGCCGCGCCGATGACGCGCGCCACCGGCCCGAGCAGCGTCACCAGGCTGGTGATGTAGTACGGCCCCATGTCCAGGAGCGGGCCGCCGCCGGGGACGTAGTAGAAGTCGGGGTTCGGATGCCAGCGTTCGTGACCGGGCGTCATCATCGTCGCGGTCGCCGCGATCGGCCTGCCGATCAGGCCGTCGTCGATGGCCTTGCGCGCGGTCTGCGTGCCCGTGCCCAGCACCGTATCGGGCGCGCACCCCACGCGTAACTCAGCGGCGGCGGCCGCCTCGAGCACGCGCGTGGCGTCCGCGGCCGTCGCGGCAAGGGGCTTCTCGCAGTAGACGTCCTTGCCGGCCGCTATGGCCTGCAGCGCTACCTCGGCGTGGGCGGCGGGAATGGTGAGGTTGAGCACGACGTCCACGCGCGGGTCCGCCAGCAGCTCCGCCACGCTCAGCACGTCGACCCCCTCATAGGGGCGCACCGCCTCCCGTGCCCGGTCGAGATCCAGATCGGCCACGGCCACCAGCCGCAGCTGCGGTAACCGGTCGATGGTCCGGAAGTACTGGGCCGAGATGGCCCCGCACCCCACGACGCCGACGTTCACCGGCTGGCCCACAACATTCCCCTTTCGATGATGGTGCGCACGCTGTCGTTCTGCAGGACGTCGAGGCTGTGCCCGGGGGTGGTGACGAAGATCTTCCCGCTCCCCCACCGGCGGGTCCAGATCGCCGGCGAGGTGACCTCCCGGTGCCAGGGATCCCACGGGCGGACCTGCTGCGTCGTCGTCGCCAGCACGTCGATGTAGTCGTCGGCCAGGACCCAGTACTGCTCGGTGACGAGGTCGAAGTCGGCGATGCCCTCGGTGATGGGGTGCGTGGCCGCCTCGGGCAGCATGTTGACGGTGTACGGCACGAAGTTGTCGGCCTGCGTGCCTTCCCGCTCGGCCGGATCCTTGCCGGGATGGCAGGCGAACTGCCCGCCGATGAGATGCAGGTAGTCGGAGGAGTTGCGGTAGGAGTCGGCGATGCCGCCGTGCCAGCCGGCCATCCCGGTGCCCGCGCGGATCGCGGCCTCCAGCCCGCTCAGCTCCTCCCTCTCGATCGTGCCCATCGTGTAGCACTGCACGATGAGATCGATGCCGGACATGAACGCGGAGTCCGCGTACGGCGCAGGAGACTCCGCCCGATGCACCTCGAACCCCTGCTTCTCGAGGAAGGGCACGAAGAGCTCGGTGGCCTCGACCGGGACGTGACCTTCCCAGCCGCCGCGCACCACGAGCGCCTTCCTGCCGTGTTCGTCTGCCATGCTCCCGCCTATCGCTTAAGGGACAAACGACTCTGATATTCGCATTTCACACCTAACTATCTGAAGGGGTGTCCACCATCTGGCGCATGAAGGCAACGGATGCGGGCAGCGCTGTGCGGGCGGGTCCCCCGGCGCCGGCTTACACGTGGCTTAGTCCGTCGGGGTTCTAATCGGACAAACCCGATGTGGAGGACAAGGTGCCACCAACTGACCAACCACACGAGGAACTGTCATGCGAACCGGACGGGCCGCGCAGGCGCGTCCCGCGACCGCTGATCGTCGCCGCCGCCGTCGTGCTGGCGACGACGGGCGGGATCGGAGTCGCCTCGGCGGCGTCGGGAACGACACCGACGGGCACGCCGACCCCCACGCCGACGATCAGCGAGACGCCAACGGAGACACCGACCACGACACCGACCGACACACCGACCGACCCGACCGAAACACCAACGGATACACCCACCACGGAACCTCCTGACATAGCGCCGATCAACCCGTCGGCGTTCGTCGGAACCATGCATGGCGAGTTCGCGGTGGCGACGAAGGACGGCTGCGGCACCGTGACCCTGTTCGCCCAGACCGGGCAGGCGACCGCCGTCGCGGAGGACTCGATCACCGTGCGCAGCCAGGACGGCTTCGAGCGCACGTACGCGATCGACGACAACACGCACACCATCGCAGGTCGCCGCGGCAACAGCGCGGTCAAGCAGGACGACTGGGTGTCGGTGACCGCGATCGGTGCCGACCAGACGTCCACGCCCACGCCCACAGCCACGTCCACAGCCACGTCCACGCCCACGGCCACGTCCACGGCCACAGCCGCCACCGTCTACGACCTGTCGCGGCCCATGAAGCGGATCTGGTCGTACAAGGGCTGGAAGCAGGCATGGCAGTGGTGGCCAGGCGCGCCTGCGTGGCAGACCCCGACCGCGTGCCCGACGCCGACCACGACGCCGACCGAGACGCCGACCGAGACGCCGACCGACACACCGACCGACACACCGACGGAAACGCCCACCGAGACACCGACCCCCGATCCGACGTCATCGGTCTCCGAGACCCCGACCCCGACGCCCACGCCGACCCCCTGATCGGCAGGTAGCGCCGTCTTCGTCCCGAGCGGCTCCCCTCTCACTCGGGCGTCGAACGGCGTGCCGCGTCGCGACCGGCGGTCAGAGCGCGAGATGGACCCGGTACTCCCTGAGCCACGCGTCGAGCTGCAGCAGCCGCTCCAGCGAGGCGCGGGCCGCGAGGGAGCTGGAGTCGCCCACGGGGCGGTCGACGAGCGCACGCGCCTTGTCCAGGTCGAGCAGCTGGGCACAGGGCGTGTCGCGATCGAGCAGGGCGCGGGCCTCCTCGCGCAGGGCCTGTTCGTAGGCGGGGTCCTGGGTGGCCGGGTAGGGGCTCTTGACGCGCTGGAGCACCGACTCCGGCAGCAGGTCCGCGGCGGCCGCGCGCAGCAGGCTCTTCTCCCGCCCGTCGAAGGTCTTCATCGCCCAGGGGGCGTTGAAGACGTACTCCACCAGCCGGTGGTCGCAGAAGGGCACGCGGACCTCCAGCCCGACGGCCATGCTCATCCGGTCCTTGCGGTCGAGCAGGATCTGCACGAACCGGGTGAGGTGCAGATAGCTGATCTCGCGCATGCGCCGCTCGTGCCCCGTCTCGCCGGGCAGCTCGGGCACCTCGGCCATGGCCTGGCGGTAGCTCGTGTCCTGGTAGCCGGTGACGTCGAGCGTGCGCGCCAGGTCCTCCTTGAACAGCTGCTCCACCCCCAGGCGGTCGGTGAGGCCGCCGATGAACCACGGGAAGGTGTCGGCCGCCACCGCCGCGGGGTCGTGGAACCACCGGTAGCCGCCGAACACCTCGTCGGCCGACTCCCCGGACAGCGCCACCGTGGAGTGCCTCCTGATCGCCTCGAACAGCAGGTAGAGCGAGCTGTCCATGTCGCCGATGCCGATCGGCAGGTCGCGGGCGCGCAGCACGGCGGCCCGCACGGCCGGGTTCATCAGCTCCCGCGAGTCGAGCACGATGTCGGTGTGCTCGGCGGCGATGTGCTCGGCCACCTCGTGGACGTACGGCGCGTCGGGCGTCGAACGGGTCGCGTCGGGCTTGAAGTGCTCGGTGTAGCCGGCGAAGTCCACGGCGAACGAGCGGACCCTCCCGAGACCCTGCTCCGCCAGGCCCTTGGCGGCGAGCGCGGTGATCGTGCTGGAGTCGAGGCCGCCCGACAGCAGCGCGCACAGCGGCACGTCGCTGATGAGCTGGCGGTGGACGATGTCCTCCAGCAGGTCGCGCACCGTCTTGACGGTGGAGTCGACGTCGTCCTGGTGCTCGTGGGACTCCAGCTGCCAGTAGCGGCGCTTGCTGCACCCGTCGCGGCTCACCCGGATGAGCTGGCCGGGGCGCACCTCGTACATGCCTTTGAAGATCCCGTGCTCCGGCGTCTTGACGTACGCCACCAGCTCGCGGAGCCCGTCGGCGTCGACCACCCGGTGGGCGAGCGGGTTGGCGAGGATCGCCTTGGGCTCCGAGCCGAACAGCACGCCGTGGGCGGTCGGGTAGTAGTACAGCGGTTTGATCCCCATGCGGTCGCGGACCAGCAGCAGCTCCTCGCGCTCGGCGTCCCAGATGGCGAAGGCGTACATGCCGTTCAGGCGGGCGGCCAGGTCCTCGCCCCACTCGACGTAGGCGCGCAGGACGACCTCGGTGTCGCTCTGGGTGCGGAAGCGGTGCCCGCGGGCGGCCAGCTCCTCGCGCAGCTCGCGGTAGTTGTACACCTCTCCGCTGTACGTGAGGACGGCCGGCTCCAGCCCGTCCTCGTCGGCGACCATGGGCTGCCGGCCGCCGGGGAGGTCGATGATGGCCAGCCTCCGGTGGCCGATGGCGGCGTGCGGCGCCATCCAGAGCCCTTGGTCGTCGGGGCCGCGGCAGGCCATCGTGTCCGTCATGGCCTGCGCGGTGGCCCTCTCGCCCATCAGGTCCCGCTCGAAGTCAACCCAGCCGCAGATGCCGCACATGCCCGACTCCTCCCGATTGCCCCGACGCCTCCCTGATGCCCCGCCCGGGCGGGTTATCACGCCGGGGAACGCCTCCGGCCCGGCAGCCGCCGCTTCGGATGAAAGGATCGAAGCGTTTTCGTATGACCGAAAGGCACATGAGATGGCTCCGAACATCGCCACCGCACGCCACGTCGACCTGCCCGAGCTGCTGGAGTTCCTCCGCCCCAGGCACCACGGCCTGCTCTCGACCACCCGCAAGGACGGCCGGCCGCAGCTCTCACCCGTCAGCTGCGGGGTCGACGAGGACGGCCGGATCGTGGTCTCCACCTATCCCGACCGGGTCAAGGCCCGCAACGCCCGCCGCGACGACCGGGTGTCCGTCTGCGTGCTGTCCGACGACTGGAACGGCCCGTACGTCCAGGTCGACGGGCACGCGGAGGTGCTGGACATGCCCGACGCCCTCGAAGCCCTGGTCGAGTACTACCGGTGCATCGCCGGCGAGCACCCCGACTGGGACGAGTACCGGGCCGCCATGCGGCGCCAGGACAAGTCGCTGATCCGCGTCCACATCGACCGCTGGGGCCCCATCGCGACCGGTGGCTTCCCCGCCCGCCTGATATCGGAGTGACACCCGGCCGGCCGTGGTCGCGGGGGCCCTCCTGAAGCACGCCGGTCAATCCTTCCGGGCGGGCAGCAGGTACACCAGGACCGCCGCCACGCTCGCGACGGCGAAGGTGAACACCGAGGACATCCCCAGGCCGTGGGCCGCCGCGGCGGCCCGGTCTCCGGTGGCGGGATCGAAGGCGTGGAAGAACACGACTCCGATGAGCGCGACCCCGAGCGCGTTGCCGACCTGCTGGGCGGTGGACAGCACGCCGGAGGCCATGCCCACGTCGGCGGGGTCGATCCGGGCCAGCACCGCGTTGAGCGACGGCGTGATGAGCAGCCCTCCCCCGACGCTCTGCAGCATGAGCGTCGGGATGACGACCGCCGGCGTGAACGGCAGGCCGCCGATCAGCACGGCCGCCGTGACCGCGTACCCGATGGCCAGCACGACGGCCCCTAACTCCAGGACGCGACGGCCGTACCTGGGCACGAGCCGGCCAGCGACCATGCTGAAGGCGAAGAAGGTGAGGGCGGCCGGGGCATAGACCAGCCCGGCCCCGAGCGCCGGCATGCCGAGCCCGTCCTGCAGGGAGATCGACAGCACGAGGTAGTACGACGAGAGCAGCGCGTAGATCGTCAGGACGAGAGGGATGCCGACGGCGAACGACCGCGCGCGGAACAGGGAGATCCGCACCAGCGGAGTGGCGGTCCTGCGCTCGACGAGGACGAAGAGGGCGAAAGCGGGGACGGCCGCGGCCAGGCAGGCCCACGTCCACCAGGGCCATCCCGCCTGCCGGCCCTGGATGAGCGGGAAGGCCAGGAGGAACAGCGCGACGCTGAGCACGACGACCCCCGGCAGGTCGAGCCGGCGCGCGAGCGGCGCCCGCGACTCCGGCAGGAACCTGGCCGCGAGCAGGATCGCGACGAGGCCGATCGGAACGTTGATCCAGAACACGAGGCGCCAGCCGGAGCCGAGCAGGTCGGCGCCGATCAGCAGGCCGCCGACGAGCTGGCCGCCGACGGTGGCGAGCCCCATGACGGCTCCGAGCACCCCGTACGCGCGGTGCCTGCCCTGCTCCGGGACCAGCACGGTGATGACCGCGTAGACCTGCGGGAGCATCAGCGCGGCGCCCAGGCCCTGCACGAGACGGGCCGGGATGAGGGCGAGCGCGGCCGGGGCGAGCGCGCACGCGACGGACGCCAACGTGAACAGGGCCATGCCGGCGACGAAGGTCCGCTTGCGGCCGTACAGGTCGCCGAGCCGGCCACCGGTGACGAGGAACACCGCGTAGGTGAGCTGGTAGCCGACCAGGATCCACTGCAGCTCGCCGCCGGAGGCGCCCAGGTCGGCCTGGATCGCCGGTCCCGCGACGATGACGATGTACGAGTCCAGGAGCGCCATGAACGCGCCGACCAGCACGATCGACACGGCGCTCCATGGCGTGGCGGCCACGGTGCGAGGCGTTGTTGTCATAGTCACAAAGAAAACGTACGATCGTTCGTACTTAAAGGCAAGTGACATGATGAGGGCTCATGAGCGAGCTAGAGCAACCCGCCCCCGCGACGGCCGGAATCTCCGACCAGCGCCTCCTGCGCGGCGCGCGGGCCAGGCAGACGATCACGCGCCACGCCGTGGACGTCGCGTCGCTGGAAGGGCTCAACGGGCTCAGCATCGGCCGGCTGGCCACCGACCTCGGGCTCAGCAAGAGCGGGGTCGCCACGCTCTTCGGGACGAAGGAGAAGCTGCAGCTCGCCACCGTCGCCTCGGCGCGCGAGGCGTTCCGCGACGCCGTCATCCGGCCGGTTTCGGACATGCCCCACGGCGTGGCCCGGCTGCGCGCGCTCACCGAGCGCTGGATCTCCTACGCCGAGACTCCCCTGTTCGAGGGCGGCTGCTTCTGGGCGGCGAACCTCCCCGACTTCGACAGCCGGCCGGGGCCGGTGCGCGACGCGCTCGTCGGCCACCACCGCGACTGGCTCGCGCTCATCGCCGGCGAGCTGCGCGGTGCCGTGGCCGCCGGCGAGATCGCCGACCTGGACGCCGAGCTCGCGGCCTTCCAGATCGACGCGGTGCTCATGGCGGCGAACACCGCGCTGCGCCTCGGCGACCACGAGGCCGTGGGCAAGGTCCGCCGCGTCGTCGAGGGATTCGCGGGCGCACGATCATCCTCGTCCTGACCCGGTCTTTAGCCAAGGAACGAATAAGAGACAGCAAAAATCCCCAAATCTCTCTCGTCCGGAATTAGAGGACCCGCGCCGTGGATAGGGACATATAAGGAATTCGCGTCCTGCTAGGAGGGATCATGGCCGACACCCAGCCGCGAGGGCGCACGACCGCCGGACCCGACGGGAATGGCACCAAGCGGTTCAGCCTGGACCTGCCGATGCTCGGCATCCAGGTCCGGCAGCCCGAAATGCGGATGCCACACATAGAAATGCCACACATCGAGATGCCACGCATGCCGCGGATGCAGATGCCACGGATGCAGATGCCGAACATCCCGATGCCACGTGTCAGCAAGCAGGAGCTCGGTCACTACGTCGACGTCGCCCGGACGTTCCTCCCTCCGCCCGAACGCATGGCCTATTACGGCGCGCTCGGCGCGCTCGCCGCGGTCGGGGTGCTCGAATGGCCCGTCGCGGCCGCCATCGGTGCCGGGACGATCCTCGCCCGGCGGGGACTGCCGCGGGCGGCGTTCGGGAGGCAGCGCGCGACCACCACACCGACCAGGGAGCCTGCGGCCCGGGAGACCACGACCCCGAGCAGGCGTACCACGACCGGGACGACCAGGCGGGCCACGACCGCCACCCGGCGCGGCACGGCCGGGACCACGACGACCGGCACCACCACGAGGCGCAGGGCCGCCACGACCGGCGGCACGGCCGGGACCACGACCACCGGCACCACCACGAGGCGCAGGGCCGCCACGACCGGCGGCACCGCCGGGACCACGACCACCGGCACCACCACCAGGCGCAGGGCCGCCACGACCGGCGGCACCACCGCCGCCACCGGCGGCACCGCCAGGAGCACGACCAGGAGCACCGCCGCCAAGCCGGCCACGACGACCGGCACCACCACGAGGCGCAGGGCCGCCACGGCCGGCGGCACGACCGGCACCACCACGCGGCGCAGGGCCGCCACGACCGGCGGCGCGACCGGTACCAGCGAGAGCAGCACCAGAGGCACCGCCGCCAGGTCGTCGACCGGCCGCACCACCGCCAGGAGCACCGGCACCACGAGCACCGGCACCACGAGAAGCACCACGAGCAGGGCAGGCGGGACCTCCCGCGCCACCACCAGGTAGACCACCTCGACTTCGAGCTCGACAAGCAGGCGAAAGAGCACCGCACCGAGCAGGTGACCACGACGCCGTAGACGGGAGACCACATGGCGTTGTTCGGCCTGCTCAACGTTGGCACGCTGCTGAACATGTTCCCGGAGCCGGTGCGGAGCGTCCTCCCGCGCTCCCGCCGGGTTCAGCCGTGCCCGGGCGGAGCGCGTATCGAGCTGCGCACCATCGGCGGCCCGCGCACCGAGCGGCGCGCCCGCGAGCTGGAAGAGCGCCTCAAAGCGGTGGGAGTGTCGCGCGCCGAGGTGAACGGCGCGCTCGGCTGCGTCTTCGTGGCCTGCGACGTCACGACGGACGACATGGACAAGCTCGTGGCCGTCGTGGACGAGCTCGACGAGGACGGGGACGGCTCCCCGGCCCCCGCCCGGGACGGCGTGGAGCAGCAGGACCGCTCCGTCGTCAGCCTCGGCCTGCACCTGGCCGGCACCGGGCTCGCCCTGGCCGGCCGGCTGGCCCGCGTCCCGCGGCTGTCCGCGGCCGTGCCCGGCCTCCTCTCGCTGGCCGAGCACACCCCCCTGGTACGCAGGGAGCTGGAGGAGCGCATCGGCAAGCCCGGCGCGGACGCGATGATCGCGATGACCCGGGTCGCCTCCCACACGCTGGCCATGCGGCCCATGTCCCTGCTGATCGACTCGGTCGCCGCGGCCGGCCGGTACGTCGACTCCCGTGCCGGGCTCAAGGCGTGGGAACAGCGCGAGGAGCAGTTCGCGACCGTGACGGGGGCGTACCGCCACACCAGGGCCGC
>NZ_JBSFTC010000039.1:0-59544 GCF_053590415.1 Nonomuraea sp. NPDC003201 | reverse complement strand
CCGCGGCTTCGCGGTGCGCTCCTGGCGCTTGGGGGCCGCGGGGCGCTCGGCGGGCTTCTCACGCTCGACCGGACGGGAGGAGGCCTTCCTGGCCGCCACGGTGCCACCCGCGCCGAAACCGCCCTCTTCCGCGTCGCTGCGGATGTTGGCCCAGAACTCCTCGTCGTCGTCATCCGTGCTCGGGTTGCCCCACTCGTCGACGCCGCGCCTGCCACGCTGCCCGGTACGCACCGGTTTGGGCTCGCGCTCGCCGATGGGGCTGAAATCAGGGCTGAAATTGGCCATGCGAGGCTCGTGCGCCGCGAACTCGTCAGTGGAGCGCGCGTGCGTCATCTCCTCTTTCTCAGCCATCTCCTTCAGCCGTTCCGGAGGGAGAGAGCTCTCCCTCCGGCTCATGGAACGCATGCCCAGTGCCACGACGACGAGCACGAGGAGCACGACAGCGACCAAGCTCACTACGACCGCGATCATTGCACCACCCTCAAAGCCATGGCCTCCCTTCGGCGCTGGTGAGATCGCGCGGCCATCGACGCGACCTGCCCCCATTGATCACCAGTGCCTAACGATTGGATCTGATTGTGTCGGACCACTATGAGCGTTGTCACACCCTACGTGAAGAATAGGTACACCGGACTACCTGCTGTGATCGCTCTCTCACTGGATGTCGACCGCTGTGAGCCGACCCCGGGCGATCGTCTTGTCCGCGATCTCCTTCAGGATGTCGGGGAGCTCGTCACCCTGCTTGAGGTCGACCCGTCCGTTCAACGTGTAGACGGTGAAGCGATAGCTGCCCGGGCTTGTGCAAGGCGGCTCATAGCCCTCCTTGCCGCCGGTGACCTTCGCCTGGCCGGACCCCTCAGGGGGATCCGCCGCGGCGTTGGGCCCCAGCTCGGTCGTGGTCGCCGGGATGTTGTAGAGCACCCAGTTGACAGCCGAATCGGACGGTGTGTGGGAGTCGACCACGATCGCGATCGACTTCGCCTCGGACAACGGTTGGCTCGACCAGCGCAGCGGAGGACTGCCCTCGCCGCCCCGGCAGGAGTATTCGGCGGGAAGCGGCTTACCTTCCCCCAACTCCGGGCTCGAGACGTTGATCTCCGCGATGTCCTTGGCCTGAGATCTGCCGATGAAGCTGCCGCAACCGGCCAACGCGAACGCCGCAGTCACCGCCGTCACACTGACGGCGATGTGCCGCATGCGTGTTGCCGCGTTACACAGCCCCATGCCGGACGATGCTACGCGGCTCTCGGCGGTGCGCAGACCGTTTCTCGATGGTCGGTGCTCGGTAAAGGATCCGAAACGGGTCAGAATCGCGGGATCCGTGGAGTGAGGTTGGCCACAGGAGTGGCCTGCGTGTCTGTTGGGGGACCGGAATCGGGTCGCGCCTCGGACCCGGCCTGGCCTGCTGGTTCGATGCGGTGGGGCGGGAGTGGGGTCATGCACCCGGATCCGACAAAACGGACAGCGTTTTCGGTCGCGGTGATGTCGCAAAAACCAGATGCGCCGGATCGGTCCATAGATGTAGGAGCTCGTGGTGATTCCAGCGGCTCTGGTGGCCCGAATCGGGCGGGGGTGGTTCGTGCGGGTGACGGCGGCTGCCACGTTGCGTGAGGCGCTTGCGCGGTGGTGCGGTCATGCGCTGGCCGAGCCTGGTTGGCACGTACGTGGCGCCGCCGACGTGGCCAAGCTCGACAGCCTGCGGCCGGCCGCCACCGAGCATGGCACCGGGGCGGAGGGGCGCGACGGCCGACACGCCGAGGATCTCGGTCGATCTTTAGCGGCCCGCGGGCTGATCGCCTTGCCCCCGCGCGCCCTAAGCTGGCCTTGTGACGTCAACTGGCCCACTGCGCGATCCGGCGAACCGCGTCTCGCCGAAAGCCGTCCGCCTGTGGCTGCTCGAATCGCTGGTCGCCTTCGTGTTCTTCCTCGGCGGCTCGCTTCTGGTGGCGCGGTGGGTGGGCGGGAGCGGCTGGTCGTGGGTGCCCGGCTGGTTCGCGGACAACTCCTGGCTGCTGCCGGCCGCGGTCGTGCTGCTGACGGCGCCGTTCCTGGTGGCCGAGCCGTTCGTACGGTACGCCGTGCACCGCTGGGAGCTCTCAGGGGACGTCGTCTACGCCAGGTCGGGGTTCTTGACCAGGGAGTGGGTGTTCGTGCCTGTGAGCCGCATCCAGACGGTCGACAAGGGGCAAGGGTGGATGGAGCGGCTGCTCGGGCTGGCCACGCTCGAGATCCGTACCGCGTCCCACGCCGGGTCCTCGACGATCAAGGGTCTTGACTACGCGGTGGCGGCCGGGCTCGCCGAGCAGCTCGCGCACCGCGCCGAGGCGCTCAGGGACGACGCGACATGACCGACCCCCACCACCCGCAAGGCGACCCGCCCCCTCAGCCCTCTCGGAGCGACCCGAGTCCTCGGCCGGATTCTCCCCCTCGGAGCGACCCTGGTCCTCCGCCTCTGAGCGAGCCGCGTCCCCTTGCCGGACCTCCGCAGCCGTATGACCAGGACGGCGCTCCGCCCTGGGCCGCGCACCCGGGCGGCGGCGATGGGAGCGGGCAGGCGTCCGAGCCGTGGAGCGGTCCGCCCGGCCCGATGGGAGGGCCGCCGGGTCCTCCGGTCCGGGTGCCGCTGCGGTTGAGCCCCAAGGTGCTGCTCATCGACCCCGTACGCATGCTTCCCTCCCTCCTCCTGCCCCTCGTCGGCGTGCTGTTCGTGGGCGGGTTCTCGGCCCACTCGTACGTATGGGCGGCCCTGGGCGTGGCGGGGACCGTGGTGTTCGCGATCATCAGGTGGGCCACCTTCAGCTACGAGATCGTCGGCGACCGGCTGGAGACCAAGCGGTCGTTGATCAGCCGTTCCGTCCGTACCATCCCGCTTGAGCGGATCCGCGGCGTCGACGTGTCCACGCCGCCCCTGCACCGCCTGCTCGGCCTGACCGTGCTCAAGATCGACACCGGGGCCAGCGGCGGCGACGAGGAGGCCAAGCTCGACGGAATCACGCCGGAGGAGGCCGACCGCCTCAAGTCGGTGCTGCTGCGGCGCGCGCCCCGGCCCGAGGCGCAGGAGTCCGAGGCGGCGGCCCCTCACGAGCGGGTGATCATCAGGGTGCCGAGGAAGTGGCTGCTGTACGGGCCGCTGTCCGGCGCGTACCTGCTCACCCCCTTCGCCCTCGCGGGCGGCGCCGTGGGCCTGGCGTTCCAGTGGGGCGACGACCTGGGCCTCGACCAGGACGCCGCCTGGAGCGCCGGGGAATGGGTCTGGGACCATCCCTACCTGCTGGTGGCCGTGGCGGTGCTGCTCGTGCTGGCGATGCCGGTCGTGGGCGGGCTGATGTACGCGGTCTTCAACTGGGACTTCAAGCTCAAGCACCGCGACGGCTACCTGGTCGCCGAACGAGGGCTGATCAACCGGCGCAGCGTGTCGCTGGAGTCCGCCCGGGTGCGCGGCTACGAGATCGTGGACGGGCTCGCCGAACGCTGGGCCGGGGTCGTACGGGCCTGGGCCATCGTCACGGGGCTCGGCGACTCCGAGACGCGCGGGCAACTCCTGCCCGACGTGCCCCGGGCCGTGGCGTACCAGGTGACCGCGGAGGCCATCGGCCCCCACCAGGCCGAACTCCGCCGCCACCCGCCCGTGGCGCGCAACCGCCGCCTGTTCCGCGCCGTCTTCCCGTGGGCCGTGCTGGCGGTGGCGAGCGCCGTGGGGATCTGGGCGACGGGGATCATCCTCTGGTGGGTCCTGCTGGTGCTCGCGCTGCTGCTGGCCGGGGCCGGGATCCCGCTCGGGCTCGACCGGTACCGGTCACTGGGGCACGGCTACGACGGGGTACGCGTGGCGGTGCGGTCGGGGTCGCTGCGGCGCTCCCACGCCGTGATCGAACGCCGGGCCGTGGTGGGGTGGCGGCTGCGGCAGACGTGGTTCCAGCGGCGGGCCGGAGTGCTCACGCTGATCGCCGGGGTCGGGGCGGGCAAGGGGGGCTACTCGGCGATCGACGTGTCGGTGGCCCAGGGGGCGGCGTTTCCCGGTGAGGTGACGCCGGAGTGGCTCGCCCCCTTCCTCGAGTCCCCCAGCACACCACCCACGGCCTGACCCCGGCGCCGCCCCCTCTTTTCTGGGCGGTGGACCGGGAGATCCGTGCCGAGGCACCGATCTCCCTTCCCCTCGGGTGGGCTGGGAGATCCCGTCCTTCGTTACGGCCCATGACCTTTGCGGCGGCGGACTGGGAGGCCCCGGTCTGCGTTACGGCCCTCGCGCCGGTGTGGTGCCGCTGAAGTCGTGGCGCCGTGGCCTGGCGGTGGGCCGCCGAGGTCGGTCTCCGCGCCTGAAACGGGTCAGTCCTGGCGGCGGGCGCCGAACATGATCTCGTCCCAGGTCGGGACCGAGGCACGGCGGCCCCGCGAACCCTTGCGCGCCTGGCGGGCCGCCGGAGCGGGCGGGGGAGACGGCACCGGCACGGGCGGCTCCTCCTTGGGCGCGTCCTTGCCGGAACGCGCCGCCGGGACCGCCGGGGCGGTCTTGGGCTCCGTGGGCTTGGGCTTGGGAGCGGGCGCCGGCGGCTTGGCCTCCTGAGCGGGCTGCTCGGGCTCGGCCGCGCTCTTGGGCTTCGGCGCGGCGGGCTGAGCCGCGGGCTCCGGCGCGGCGGCCTCGGCAGGCTTCGTCGCAGCGGTGCTCGCGGCCTCCGGTGCGGCGACCTCAGGGGCCGCCTCGGGCTGCGGCTTGGCGTCCGGTACGGCCTGGGTCGCCTTCTGCTCGGGCATGGCGGCCGTCGGCTCGGCGGTGGGCGCGTCTGCCGCTGGCGTGGACGTCTCGGCCTTCACGGCGTCGGTGGCCTGGGCGTCCGTGGTGGGTGTGGTGTCCCCATCGGCGGTCGCGTCGGCAGGCGCGGAGACGGCCTCGGAGACCGGCGCGGGAGCGGGCTCAGGAGTGGGCTCGGTGTCGCTGGCCGAGGCGACCGGCGCGCTGGCCGAAGACGTGTCCGACTCGGTGGCCGAGGAAGTGACCGGCTCGGTGGCTGAGGACGCGACCGGCTCCGTGACCGGCGCCGACTCGGTGACCGTGGTCGGTTCCGCGGACGCCACCGGCGCCGCAGATGCCGCCGGCTCGGTGACTGCCGCCGACTCCGAGGCGGCCACCGGCTCGGCGACCGCGGTCGGCTCCACGGATGTCGCGGGCTGGGTGACGGCCATCGCCTCAGAGGTCGCCGCGGGCTCGGTAACCGTGGTCGGCTCCGTGGTCGCCTTGGACTCGGCGGCCGGGGTCGGCTCCGCGGATGCTGCGGGCTCGGTGACCGTGGTCGGCTCCGCAGCAGTCGCTGGCTGGGTGGCCGACGTCGGCTCGGTGGTCGCTACGGTCTCCGCGGGTGCCACGGGGTCTGCGGACGTCTCGGGCTGCGTGGCCGCCGTCGCCTCATGGGTCACGACCGGCTCAGGGGCGGCGGTCGGCTCGGAGGCCGCGATTGGGGCCGGGGTCGTGCTCGGCTGGCTGGTCGCGGCGGAGTGGGCGTCCTGAGCGGGCTCCGTGGACGACTCCGGTGCGGCAGGTCGCTCCACCGCAGCGGGCGTTGCGGCCTCGGGCTTCGCGGCCTCGGGCTGCGCGGGCGACTCCACGGCGGCGCTCGCCTGGCCCTGGCCGACACGCTGGGCCTCAGCAGCGAGCTGGGCCTCAGCGCCGGACCGGGCCTCAGCAGCGGGCTGAGCCTGGGCTGCGGGCTGGGCCTGGGGCGCGGGCTGGGCCTGGGAGGCCGGCGGGTCCTGGGAGACGGGGCGCTCGGGAGCGGCCAACTGCTCCCCGGAGACGGGCCGGTCCGGAGCGGCGAGGTGCTCACCGGAGACCGGCTGGTCCGCGAGGGCGGGCCGGTCCTGGAGGGCAGGCTGGCCTGAGGTCGCGGGCCGGTCGTAGGAGGTGGGCTGGTCCGCGGCGGTGGGCCGGTCCTGGAAAGTGGGCCGGTCCTGGGAAGCGGGCTGGGCCGGGGTGGGGTGCTGGTCGTGGGTGGTGGGCTGGTGGTGGGGCTCGGTGGTGGGCCGGGGCGTGGGCGGCGTGGCCGCGGCGGGCTGGGACGGTGCGGGGGCCTGCGGGGCAGGGCTCTGCTCGCGCCAGGCCGCAGGGCGCTCGGGGGCGGGCGGCTCCTCGACGGCGGGCGGCGGTGAGGTGCGGGAGTCCGCGGGCGTGCCGGCAGGAGCGTAGATGGAGGAGTCCGCCTCGCGCCCGGCGGGACGGCTGGAGCCGAAGTCGGGCAGCCACGGCGAAGACCCGCCACGGCGGGACGAGGTGTCGCCGGGGCGGGCATAGCCGGTCTCGCGGGCGGGCGACTCCGGCCGGTAGTGCTCGCCGGGGTCGGGCGTGTCGTAGGACACCTCTCTGGAGGTGTCAGGCTCACGTGGAGGCGCGCCCCGCTCGAACGGGGGCGCCGCCTCCGGGGCGCGGCCGTACGCCGTCTCCGGCGACCTGGGCGGCGGGTTGTAGCCGACCGCCGGCTCCTCCGGCTCGCGGCGCACCACCGACGGGAACGGCAGCGGGTCGGAGGCGAGCGGCGGCACCGGCTGCAGCTTGGCGACCCGCGGCGTGAACGGCGTCACCGTCGTGTCCTCCACGACGACGGGATCCGGGTCGAAGTCGGCCGACGACAGCCGCATGGCCTCGTCGTCATGGGGCGTCACGTGCCGCTTGCGCGGGTCGAACAGCCATTCGGCGTGACGCGTGTGACCGTTCCACACGTAGCCGAGCTTGACGCGCCACAGCCCGTCGTCCCGCTTGGCGGAGTCCCAGTCGATCTCGTCGGTGGGCACGCCGCGCCTGGTCAGCCGCTCGGCGACGAGGTCGCCCAGGGTGGGCCCGGGCGACGACTCGCCGGGCATCCGGACGGCCACACGTTGCGCCTGCTGGGCGACGTACTCCCGCTCCTGCAGCACCGGACCCTCGAACCAGCGGACACGCTCGACCGGGATCCCGGCGGTCGCGGCTATCTGCTCCGCCGTCTCTCCGGCGCGGATGCGAGCCTGGATCTCCTTGGGGCGCAACGGACTCTCCACTTCGATCTCGTACTGGCCGAGACGGGAGAAGTTGCCGCGGACGGCAGCACGGAGCCGGTCGTCCACGGGAAGCGTGAAGCGCGTACCTCGCCCGGCAGTAGCCAGCACGAGATAGGTGCCGTCCTCACTCACCGCGACGAGTCGGAGCTCCTGCATGCGAGTCCCTTCGTCAGCGTCGCCATTCTTCCCCCGGACCCTTGAGTCTCTCGCGTGTGCCGGTTGCCTGCCAGCACCGTACCCGGCATGTCCGAACATCGCCTTCCTGGGATACTCCCGGGACGGTGTGACGCCGGTCACATTTGTCGAATCCATCCCTCTAGAGCCCGCCGTTGTGCAAGTGGAGGTTAGAGGCCCCTGACGGATTCTGACGAATCGCGGCGCGTGGTGTCGTGCACTTGAGCCAAGAGGCCAGAACGGATGGGGCGGCGCCAGGATGGCGCTCCAGGTATTGGGCGGCGACCCCGGCCAGATACGGGGCGTGATCGGAGAACGCCTGAGCGCCGGGCACGGTCCGGCAGGCGCCGGAGGACGCCGCGCCGACCACGAAGACGCCCGACCGCACCAGCGACCGCGTGGCGGTGTCGAGCGCGGGGGAGTCGGACCCGTCGACGGCCAGGTTCGCGACGGAGGGGCCGTGGGCGTGCCTGCCGATCCAGTCCAGCCCGGCGAGCAGGTCGGCCAGGGTGCCGTAGCCGGCGCAGCCGAGCACCCGTACCGAGGCGATCCTGGCCTTGGGCGCCATGACGTTGACGCGCCGGGCGGCCTCGGTGCCGTGGCCCGCGCAGTCGTGCCCGGTGCCGCCGGTGGCGTCGAAGGCGCGCCAGGCCCGGTCGCCGAGCTCGGCCCGGGCCGCGTCCAGGCCGCTGTCCACGACGTACACGGTGGCGCCGGCGCCGGTGGCCCAGCGGGAGCGCGGGCGGGACTTCCCGAGCGCCATGGGGCGGATCTCGCGGTCGGGCTCGACCGCGAGCACCCGCGGGTCCGACCGGAGCTCGGCCAGCTCGGCGGCGGTGAGGAAGGTGGCGAAGCCGGGCAGTGCGGCGGTGTAATAGCGCCGCACCCGCCACCGCACCTCGCCGACGAGATCGCGGGCGGCGCCGCGGCTGCGTGCCGTGACGATGAAGGGCCGGGTCGGCTCGGTGGGGGCGGGCCGCAGGGCGAGTCCTGACGCGGGCGTCATGGCGAGAGGAACGGCGGTCGTGGCGGCGGTGGCCACGGCCGCGGCGAGGTACACGGAGGGCAGGCCGAGTCGTCGGGGCACGAGTTACGAGGATGCCCGCCTCACGGCCCGCGCGGAGCCGTGACACGTTTCAGAGGAAGCTTCTTTACTGAAGGCGACGTTAGCCCAGAACCTTTGCTACCTTGAGCATGCGGACGGTAACCAGGTTCGCACGCAATGCAATGACAAGACGGCCGGGCCGGTCGTCTCAGGGCGCGGAGACCTCCAGGCGGTAGTCGGGTCTATGAAGCGCCAAGCACCCCGTTCCACAGCTCGCGGCGTCCGCGCCGCTGGTTCCCGCCGAGGGCGGGACGGGAATCCTCGACGTTCGCGGCGAGGTGCAGGTCAACTAACGATGCGTTAGCCGAGCACTCGATCCAGGTAGTCGTTACCGAATAGGCGTCCTGGGTCGAGCCGGTCGCGCAGGGCCGTGAAGTCCGCGAAGCGGGGATAGACCTTGTTCAGGTAGGAAGCGTCCCTGGTGTGCAGCTTGCCCCAGTGCGGCCGCCCGTCCAGCCGCGTCATGATCTCCTCCACGCCCTCGAAGTACGCGGGGTTCGGCGTCGGCCGGTAGATGTGGCACGCGATGTACGCCGACGAGCGCCCGTACGCGGTGGACAGCCACGCGTCGCTGGGCGGCGTGACCCGCACCTCCACCGGGAACGTGATCTTCCAGTCCATCCGGTCGATCAGGTCCCTGGTCTCGCGCAGCGCCTGGCCGAGGCGTTCGCGCGGCACCGCGTACTCCATCTCGAGGAAGCGCACGTCCCGCCGCGCCGTGAAGACCTTGTACGACGTGTCCACCGACTCCGAGTCGCCGAGCGCCGCCGCGCTGACGGCGTTGATCCGCGGGATCAGGTCGGGGAAGCGGCCCCCGAGCGCGCAGGCCGCGCCGAAGACGGTGTTCTCCAGGAAGACGTTGTCCAGCCAGTGCCGCAACGCGCCCGGCGGCCGGGCCGGGCCCGGGCTGCGGTTGTTGGTCTTGACCAGGCAGGCGTCGGTGTGCGGCAGCCAGAAGAAGTCGAGGTGCTCGTTCTCCGAGGTCAGCTCGTCGAGCGAGCCGAGCACCTCGCTGAGGGACAGCTTGCGCCGCCGGTTGCGCAGCAGGAACGCGGGCTCCACCCGGAGCGTCACGGCCGTCAGGACCCCGAGCGCCCCCAGCCCGACCCTGGCCGCGTCGAACAGGTCCTCGCCCGGCCCGGCCGTCGTCACCGAGCCGTCGGCCGGCACCAGCTCCAGCTCGGCGACCTGGTCGGCGAGGCCGCCGCTGTCGCGGCCGGTGCCGTGCGTGCCGGTCTGGATCGCTCCCGCGACGGTCTGCTCGGTGATGTCGCCCATGTTGGCCAGGGCCAGGCCGCGCTCGTCGAGCAGCTCGTTCAGCACGCGGAGCGGGGTGCCGGCCAGCACGGTCACGCGGTCGTCGCCCCATGACCTGATCCCGGTGAGCGCGCCGGGGCGCAGCATGACGCCGTCGGTGAGGGCCACCCCCGTGAAGGAGTGGCCCGTGCCCACCATGCGGACCCGCCGCCCGGAGGCGGCGGCGTCCCGCACGGCGCGTACGACGTCCTCGACCGAGGCCGGCATACGCACCTCGGCAGGGGTGCCCGACTGGTTACGCGCCCAATTCGCGAACGTCATGAGCACCCCTCCAGAGCATCGTTCGGTTAGACGCGAACGATACTCACTTCTCCCAGCCCGCGGGAACCGGGAAGATGTCGCCGGGCTGCAGGTTCTGCTGCTTGACGATGTCGGACACCGTCACGAGGTGGTAGCCCTTCTTCTGGAGCGACTTGATGAGGGCCGGCATCGCGTCCACGGTCTGCTTCACCCAGTCGTGCATCAGGATGATGCCGTTGGGCTGCGCGACCTCCATGGTCTTCTTCTTGATGGCGTCGACGTTCTTGCTGGACCAGTCCTCGGAGCCGGCGGTCCACAGGATCATCGGCATGCCGAACTCCGTGGCGACGTCGGCGACCTGCAGGTCGGCCAGCCCGTACGGCGGACGCAGCAGCTTGGGCTCGACGCCCGAAGCCTTCTTGACCGCGTCCTGGGTCTTCTTGATCTCGTTCCTGATGGTGCCCGCGTCGGACTTGGTGAAGTCGGGGTGGCTGTAGCTGTGGTTGCCGACCTCGTGGCCCTCGGCCACCATGCGCTTGACGAACGCGGGGCGGCTCTTGACGTACTGGCCTTCGAGGAAGAACGTCGCCTTCGCGTCATACTTCTTCATCGTGTCGAGGAGCGTTCCCGCGTACTTGCCGGGCCCGTCGTCGAACGTCAGCGCGAGGCACTTGACCTGCTCGCAGTCGACCGGCGCGGCCTTCTTCGGCGCCTGCGCGAAGGCGGGCGCCGGGGCCAGGGTGACGCAGACAGCCGCGATAGCTAGAAGTGAACTGATTTGTCGGGACATAGGTAATGCTTCCAATGAGATGGGTGTTGCGAGGGATGTCCCGACCGTAGCGGATCAACTATTGGCGGGTGAAGGAGCCTCGGGAAGTCTCAGCAAACCCGAACCTCCGATGCCCACGGCCGCGGCCAGGATCGCCGCCCCCCAGGAGAAGGCGTACGCGTTGGACGCGCCGAACAACTCGGTGAGCCGCCCGCCGGCCCATGCCCCGACCGCCACGCCGAACCCGATCGACGTCGAGATCCACGCCATGCCCTCGGTGAGCAGGGACGGAGGCACCAGCCGCTCGGTGAGCGAGAAGCCCGTGATGAGCGTCGGCGAGATGGCGAATCCGGCCAGGAACAGCGCCGGCGCCATGACCCGCGCGTCACCGATGAACATGATCGGTATGAGCCCCACCACGAACAGCGCGAGCGTCCGCACGAACCGCCCGCGCAGCGAGATCTTCCAGTCCCGCGACCCGAACCACAGCCCCGACACCATCGACCCGCCCGCGAACGCCGCCAGCAGGAACCCGGAGGCGCCCTTCACGCCGTGCTCCTCGGCGAAGGCCACCGTGATCAGGTCGACCGAGCCGAACACGGCGCCCAGCGCCAGGTAGACGCACGCCAGCAGGGCGATGCCGGGGATCAGGATGGGCGTGCCCGACGCCGACCTGACCGGCTGCACGGGCGGCTGGGTGCGCCGCTGGGCCGCCAGCGCGAAGGTGCCGAGGAGCATGCAGACCAGGGCCACGACCAGCCCCGCGTACGGGTTCACGGCGGTGGCCAGCACCGTGACCAGCGCGGGCCCGGTGACGAAGATGACCTCGTCCACCACCGACTCGAAGGCGAACGCGGTGTGCAGCTTGCCCGACCCGCCGTGGATGACCGACCAGCGGGCCCGCACCATCGAGCCCAGCGACAGCGAGGTGCCGCCCACGAGCAGGCCCGAGGCGTACAGCGTCCAGTCGGGTAGCCCGAACCCGGCGCACAGCATCAGGGCGACCAGCGCGAGCGCGTTGACGACGGCGAACGGCGGTATCACCCGGCCCTGCCCGAACCTGTCCACGAGGCGGCCCGACATGGGGGCGGCCACGGCGAAGGCCAGGTTGGTCATGGCGGCGACGCCGCCGGCGGTGGCGTACGACGAGGTGAGCGCGGAGACCAGCAGCACGACCCCGATGCCGAGCATGGACATCGGCATACGGCCGATGAATCCCGCCAGGACGAATCCCTTGACGCCGGGCCCGTCGAACAATCCCCGGTAAGGCCCGACCACGCCGTTTCCCCCTTACTTGAGCCAAGTAACCATGACGCACCGTATGTCCGTATGGCAAGTGATTTAGCGGGCGAGTGGGTTAACGTGTCCCGAGTGTCCGGTCTTCCCTCGTTCCGCGCGGTCATCCTCATGGTCGCCGCCGTGCTCGTGGTCACGGCCGCGGCCGGCGGAGTCGTCGTGATCCTGGGCGACGACCTGGTCAAAACCGCGAACGAGCCGGTGCGCAGGAAGCCCACGCAGCGGCCGCAGCAGCCCTCGCCGCGCCTCGACCAGATCGTGCCCACGGCCGCGCCGGTCAAGGACTTCGGCCAGGGCGGCGCCGGGGTCACCGCGACGCCGCCGCGCGTGCTGGCCATCGCCGCGGGCACGGTCCCCAAGAGCACGAGGTTCGCGCTCAGCGGGCTGAAGTACGTGCAGAAGGTGGCCGTGGTGGACGCGGGCGCGGTCAAGGTGGCCGGCACCGGCCTGAACCTGCTGGCCGTCGATCCCGCAGACTTCCGCTCCTGGACGCCGCAGCCCGTCGCCGACCAGCCCGCCGTGTGGAGCGCGCTGGCCAGGGGCGAGCTGGTGGCCGACGCGGGCGCGATGCGCAAGTTCGGGATGATCCTGGGCGGCATGTACCAGGTGGACGGCGGTCCCCGGCTGCGCGTGGCGGCCTCGGCCACGCTCGGGCTCATGGGCGTGGACGGGCTGGTGAGCGCGGACCTGGGCAGGTCGCTGGGGTTCGCGCCGGGGGTCGCGGTGCTGCTGCACGGCAAGGCCGGCAAGATCAGCGAGGCGGGGGTGCGCAAGGTGCTCGGCAAGGGCTCGCAGGTCGTCATGCTGGACGCGGCGCACCGTACGCCGAAGCAGCAGAAGCCCCAGACGACGGTGAACGTGGGCCGCCCGGGCAGCTACCTGGACCTGTACAAGGCGTCGGCCACCCGCTGCCCGGGGCTGTCGTGGACGGTGCTGGCGGCGATCGGGCAGGTGGAGAGCAGCCACGGCCGCAACAACGGCCCGTCCAGCGCGGGCGCGCTCGGGCCCATGCAGTTCATGCCCGCCACCTGGAAGCACTACGGCGTGGACGGCGACGGGGACGGCAAGTCCGACATCTGGAGCCCGTACGACGCGGTGCCCGGCGCCGCCAACTACCTGTGTGCCAACGGCGCCGGCCAGGGCGGCGAGAAGCTACGCAAGGCGATCTGGTTCTACAACCACTCGTGGGACTACGTGAACAAGGTCATGGGGATCGCCCAGGCCTACGCCCGCACCTACGCCTGAGGGCGCCGCGAGGGAGCGCCGCCGCCTGGACTGAGGCGATGAACACGGGGTGGGGGGCAGCAGGTGAGCGCGCAGGGGACGGGCTCGGGCTCGTCCATCAGCTCGCGCACCATCTGGACGAAGCGCGGGTGCGTGCCGGCGGTCGCCGCCCGCTCCATGGGCAGCCCCAGCTCGGCGGCCACCTGCCTGGCCTCGGTGTCGAGGTCGTAGACGACCTCCATGTGGTCGGAGACGAACCCGATCGGCACCAGCACGACCGAACGGGCGTCCGTCTTGCGCAGGAAGTCGCAGACGTCCGGCTCCAGCCACGGCACCTGCGGCGGGCCGCTGCGCGACTGCCACACCAGGTCCCACGGCTGCGTGCGGCCGAGCGCCTGGCTGACCAGCTCGGCGCTCCTGCGGAGCTGCGCCTCGTACAGGCCGCCCGAGGGGCCCGCGGTCTCGGCCATGGAGACGGGGATGCTGTGGGCGGTGAACACCAGCCTGGCGTCGTCGCGGCCGAGCCGTTCGAGCGCCGCCCGCGTGTGGTCGCCCATCGCGGCCACGAACCCCGGATGGTCGCCGAAGTGGCGCATCTTGACCAGCTCCGGGCCGTCCTCGACGGAGATCCTGGCGATGTCCTCGTAGTACTGGCGGCAGCTCGAGTAGCCCGCGAACGCCGAGGTCGCGAACACGGCCGCCTTCCTGATCCCGTCGGCCTTCATCTGGCGGACGGTGTCCTCGCCGAACGGGTGCCAGTTGCGGTTGCCCCAGTAGACGGGCACGCCGGCGATCGGGCGCAGCGCCTCGACCAGGTCGCGGTTCTGCCCGTTGATCGGGCTGACCCCGCCGAAGCCCTGGTAGTGCTCGGCCACCTCGAGCAGTCGCTCGCGCGGCACCCCCCTGCCGCGCACCACGTTCTCCAGGAACGGCAGCACGTCGTCGGGCCCCTCGGGCCCGCCGAACGACAGAACCAGCAACGCGTCGTATGTTCCCACGCGACCACCCTATTCGGGACCGTCGTCGGTCTTCCCGACGACCGAGCAGCCTCACGGAGTGAGGCCATGAACAGGTAGGTTCGATTGAGTGAGCGCATTCAATGACATACGCGACTACGTGGCCATCCCCCGGGTTCTCTCGCTGAAGCTCTCCCCCGACGGCTCCAGATTGATCTCCACGGTCCAGTCACTCAACCCCGACGGCAAGTCCTACGGCACCGCGCTCTGGGCGATTCCGGTCGACGGCGAGCCCTACCGGCTGACCCGCTCGGCCAAGGGCGAGTCGGCCGCGGTCTTCACGGCCGCGGGCGACGTGCTGTTCACCTCCGCCCGCCCCGACCCCACCGTCAAGGACTCCTCCGACGAGGTGCCCGCGCTCTGGTTGCTGCCCCGCGCGGGCGGTGAGGCCCGCCAGGTGGCCACCCGCCCCGGCGGCATCGGCGCGGTGCGCACGGCCGCCGACGTCGTGGTGTTCTCCGCCGACGTGCTCGACGGCGAGGAGGCGGCCGACGAGGACAGGCGCAAGGCCCGCAAGGACGCCGGGATCAGCGCCATCCTGCACGAGGGCTACCCGATCCGCTTCTGGGACCACGACCTCGGCCCGGGCCGCACCAGGCTGTTCACCGCCAGGCTCGGCGGCGACCGCCTGGAGGACGTGCGTGAGCTGACCCCCGACGCGGGGGAGGCGCTGCGGGACGCCTCGTTCGAGCTGAGCCCGGACGGCGCCACGGTGTTCACGACCTGGCGCACGTACCTGCCGAAGGGCGAGAGCCGTACCGACCTGGTGGCCATCGACGTGGCCTCGGGCGAGCGGCGCACGGTGCTCACCGAGGACGGCTTCGACTTCACGGGCCCGCTCGCGATCTCGCCCGACGGCTCCAAGGTGGCCTGCGCCCGCGACCGGTTCACCGGGCTGGAGGTCTCGGCGCGCAGCGAGCTGTGGATCGCCGACGTGGCCACCGGCGAGGGCCGCGCGTACGCGCCCGACCTGTTCCCCGCGGACATCGCGTGGGCGCCGGACTCCTCGGCCGTCTACATCGTGGCCGACCACCAGGGCCGCCGCCCGGTCTTCCGCGTCCCGCTGGACGGGGAGAGCAGCAGGCTCACCCTGGACGACGCCGCGTACACCGGGCTCAACGTCTCCTCCGACGGCGGCTCCGTCTACGCGCTGCGCAGCGGCATCGCCCTCGCTCCCGGCCCGGCCAGGATCGACGTGGCCGGCGGCGAGATCGTCGACCTGCCCTCGCCCGGGCCGCGCCCCGAGGCGCCGGGCACGCTGACCGAGATCTCCGCCACCGCCGACGACGGCGCCACGATCCGCGGCTGGCTCGCGCTGCCCGAAGGCGCCTCGGCCGACGAGCCGGCGCCGTTCGTGCTGTGGATCCACGGCGGCCCGGTCGCCTCGTGGAACGACTGGCAGTGGCGCTGGCAGGTGTGGCTCATGACCCAGCGCGGGTACGCCGTGCTCATGCCGGACCCGTGCCTGTCCACCGGCTACGGGCAGGAGATGATCGACCGCGGCTGGGGCAACTGGGGCCCGCGCACCCAGGCCGACCTCGACGCGATCGTCGACGTGGCCCTGGCCAGGGACGACATCGACAGCGAGCGCATCGGCGCGATGGGCGGCTCGTACGGCGGCTACATGGCCAACTGGCTCGCCGGCCACAGCGACCGCTACAAGGCCATCGTCACCCACGCGGCACTGTGGAACCTCGACCAGTTCGCCGGCACCACCGACGCCGCCATGTACTGGCAGCGCGAGATGGGCGAGCCCGGCTCCGAGCGGTACGACCTCCTGTCGCCGCACAACGCGCTCGACAAGATCACCACCCCCCTCCTCGTCATCCACGGCGACAAGGACTACCGCGTGCCGATCGGCGAGAGCCTGCGGCTCTGGTGGGACCTGCGGCGCAGCGAGGTCGAGTCGAAGTTCCTGTACTTCCCCGACGAGAACCACTGGATCCTCAAGCCGGGCAACATCGTCGCCTGGTACGAGACCGTCTTCGCCTTCCTCGCCCAGCACGTGCTCGGCGAGGAGTGGAAGCGTCCGGACTCGGTGGCCTGATGACGGATTTCCTGAGACTGGCCGAGGACATCGCGCGCGAGGCGGGCGACATGCTGCTCGCCAAGCGGCCCACGATGTCCGAGGAGATCGAGACCAAGTCCAGCCCCACCGACGTGGTCACCGCGCTGGACAAGGCGTCGGAGGAGCTCATCCGCGAGCGCATCCTGGCCGCCAGGCCCGGCGACAGGATCCTCGGCGAGGAAGGCGGGGAGAAGCCCGGCGATTCGGACGTGCGCTGGGTCGTCGACCCGATCGACGGCACCGTCAACTTCCTGTACGGCCTGCCGGAGTGGGCGGTGTCCATCGCCGTCGAGGTGAACGGCCAGGTCGTGGCCGGGGTCGTCAACCTGCCGGCGCGCGGCGAGGTCTACACGGCGGCGCTCGGCGAGGGCGCCTGGCTCGGCGCGGAGCGGCTGCGCTGCAACACGGGCGTGCCGCTCGCGCAGGCGCTGGTGGCGACCGGGTTCGGCTACGCGGTGAGCAGGCGCGCGGTCCAGGGCCAGGTGGTCGCGGCGGTGCTGCCCCGGGTGCGGGACATCAGGCGCGGCGGCTCGTGCGCGATCGACCTGTGCTCGCTCGCGGCCGGCCGCGTGGACGCCTACTACGAGCGCGGCATCAACCCGTGGGACTACGGCGCGGCCGGTCTGGTGGCGACCGAGTCGGGGGCCAGGCTCGAAGGCCTGCACGGCAGGCCGGTGAGCCCGGAGTTCGCGCTCTGCGCGGCGCCGGGGCTCTTCGAGGAGCTGCACGACCTGCTGGCGGCACAGAACCCGGAACGGGACGCCTGAACGCGAACGGCCGGAGCCCCCGCGGGCTCCGGCCGTCCGCGCTTGGTCAGCGGGGCAACGGGATGCCGTGATCGTCGGCCAGCCTGCGCAGGTCCTCGATCTCGGCGGTGAGCGTGTCAGCGAGATATTCGTCGCCGACGCTACGGGCCTCCCGAAGGCCCTTATAAGCCTGGTCGAGGCGGTGTTCGATCGTAGTCGTGAACTCGCCCATCTCACCTACTCTCTGGGGTCCGGTCCATGCTCTTGGGCGAAGCACGCCCATTGCCGGGTGATGTCCGGGCGATGGGTGTCCCGCAGGCATACCCCGGCCCGTCGCACCCCGAAACATGAATTTTGTGCTCCTCTCCCTGACCGGGGGGTCACCCACCTCTGAACATGCCTTACCGTGCGCTTATCGAGGCTGTGGACAGAATGAGTGACCAGAATCGGAGAGAGGTGCATCAGGCGTGCGGGTGCTGGTGGTTGAGGATGAGCGGGTGCTCGCCGACGCGATCGCGACCGGGCTGCGGCGCGAGGCCATGGCGGTCGACGTCGCCTACGACGGGGGCGGCGCCCTCGAGCGGACCTCCTACATCGACTACGACGTGATCGTGCTGGACCGCGACCTGCCGGTGGTCCACGGCGACGAGGTGTGCCGTCGCCTGGTGGAGCAGCGCAGCGCCTCGCGGATCCTGATGCTGACCGCGTCGGGCGACGTGGACGACAAGGTGGAGGGTCTCGGTCTGGGGGCCGACGACTACCTGGCCAAGCCGTTCGTGTTCATCGAGCTGGTCGCCAGGGTGCGCGCGCTCGGCCGCCGCTCCGCGCCCGCCCTGCCGCCCGTCCTGGAGCGCGGCGGCATCCGGCTCGACCCGGGCAAGCGGCTGGTGGAGCGCGACGGCAAGGAGGTCGTGCTGACCAAGAAGGAGTTCGCGGTGCTCGAGGAGCTGATGCGGGCCGAGGGCGCCGTGGTCAGCCAGGAGGACCTGCTGGACAAGGCATGGGACGAGAACATCGATCCCTTCACGAACGTGGTCCGCGTGACCATGATGACGCTGCGGAAGAAGCTGGGCGAGCCTCAGGTGATCGAGACTGTGCCCGGGGTTGGGTACAAACTGTGAGAAAACGGCGATCCATTGAACGCCGCACGGCCGTCGCGGGGGAGGCCCCGTGATGGAGAGGTCGGAGGAGCTCCAGTCGGGGCCGACGCATCCGATGATCAGCCCGCATTCGGCGAGGAAGGCGACGCGCGTGCAGCAGGCGCCACCACCCAGCGGGCCGCCCGCCTGGGACGGCCCGCCACCGCCCGCGCAGTCGCCGGTGCAGCGCACGCCGATGGAGCGGATGAGGGAGCTGCCCGCCAAGGTCAGCATCCGGTGGCGGCTGACGCTCACGTACGGCGCGCTCGTCTTCGCGGCGGCCGCCGTGCTGCTGGGGTCGGTCTACATGATCGTCGGATCGGCGATCACCTGGGCCTGGCCGACCATCGATCTGGGACTGCCTCCCAGCGCGGACGAGCAGCTCCAGAACGCCTGGCACAACATGCAGGCGCTGGCGATCCAGCGTGCGCGGGACGCGCTGTTCGGCAACTCCCTGCTCGCGCTGATGGGTGTCGGCATCCTGGCGCTGATCATCGGCTACTTCGTGGCCGACCGGGCGCTGCGGCCGGTGGCCCAGATGACGGCGACGGCGCGCAAGCTGTCCGAGAGCACCCTGGCCCATCAGCGCATCGACCTGCAGGGCCCCAACGACGAGCTGAAGGAGCTGGCCGACACGTTCGACGCCATGCTCACCCGGCTCAACGTCGCCTTCGACACCCAGCGCAGATTCGTGGCCAACGCCTCCCACGAATTGCGAACTCCCCTCACGATTAACCGGACCGTCCTGGAGATCGCCCTGTCCGATCCCGAGGCGTCCGAGGATCTCAAAGCGCTCGGCCGTACCCTTCTCGAAGTCAACGCGCGTAACGAGAAGCTCATCGAGGGACTGCTGTTGCTGGCGAGGAGCGAGCGCGAACTCGCCGTGCGCAAACCGGTCGATGTCCGGGAAGTCGCTCAGACGGCCGTGGAACAGGTGACGGCCTTCGCCGAGGAGCACGGGGTAACCGTGACGGCCGAACTGGTCAGCGCGCCTACCATAGGCGATCCGGTGCTCCTGGAGCGGTCGGTCAGCAACCTCCTCGAGAACGCGGTCAAGTACAACATTCCCGAAAACGGAAAAGTCTGGATCCAGACGGGAATGGCGGACGGTGCCTTGGTTGTTCAGGTGGCCAACACAGGGCAGCATGTCCCGGCGTACGAGGTGAACAGCCTGTTCGAGCCCTTCAGAAGGCTCCACGCGGACCGCGTGGATTCGGCGAAGGGATCGGGGCTGGGGCTGTCCATCGTTCGTGCGGTGGTTCAGGCTCACGGTGGAAATGTGGCCGCGGTGCCACGTGATGGTGGAGGGCTGGTCGTGACCATTCGGCTCCCGAGACGCTGAGATCGTCTTGCTCCGGCGCGTTCGTCCGTGTGTTGGTGCCCGTGTTGAGGCGTGGGGGGCGTCTCATTCACGCCGCACATGTGGTTGGATGTGCCGTCGAACACGGTGGTGCATGGCGCCAAGGCTGTGGGTTTCGCCATATTTGGCTAACCATTGCCGACGGCAGCAGGCCCTGTCGTGTTGGGAGGTTCGTCGTCCGTTCCCGCGGGGTACCCATGGGAAATCTCCCCGGCGGAACGGGCACAAGATGGGCTTCCTGGACGTTAGAAGACGCGCGATGAGCGCGAGGACATATAGATGAGGGGGATGGAGTAACCACAATGGCTACCGACTACGACAGCCCACGCAAGACAGACGACGACCTGGGGGAGGACAGCCTCCAGGAGTTGCAGGCGCGGCGCACCGACAAGTCGTCTGGCAGCATCGACATCGACGAGACCGACCTGGCCGAGTCGCTGGAACTGCCTGGTGCGGATCTGTCGAACGAAGAGCTCTCCCTGCGGGTGATCCCCCGTCAGGCGGACGAGTTCACCTGCTCGCGCTGCTTCCTGGTGCACCACCGTAGCCAGCTGGCCTCCGAGAAGAACGGCCAGCAGGTCTGTCGGGAGTGCGCCGCCTAATCGACTGGAGCGAAGTGCTCGGGGTAGGGAGACGAAACCCGACCTTGAGTGATCGCGCCCATGAGGACGGAGGCAACGCGTGGCCGTACCTGAGCAGGACAAGCAACCAGACAACGAGGTCGCCGGCCCCGATCGCGAGGTCGGCGAGCTCGTAGGCAAGCTCACCGCGCCCGGCGAGCTGGAGCCGGCCGAGCGGCGCAGGCTGCTCGGCCGACTAGCCCGCGCGCTGTCCGAGGGGGCCAAGAAGGCACGTGCCACAGGCGCCGGCCGGGGCCGCTGGCTGGCGGACGTCTTTCTCAACATCGCGCCGCGCATCCCGATCAGGGACCTGCACACCCTTTCCGAGCACCATCACGGCCTGACCGGCGAGCAACTCGCCGACGACCTGGTGCGCACCGCCCAGAAGGCCACGATGACGGTCGGCGCCATCGGCGGAGCGCTCGCGGCGGCAGAGTTCGCCGCACCGCCCCTTCTGCTCTCCGCCCCCGCGCAACTCGTCGCCGAGACCATCGTCGTCGCCGCCATCGAGGTCAAGCTCCTGGCCGAGCTGCACGAGGTCTACGGCGTACGCGTCGAGGGCTCGGGCACCCAGCGCGCGGTCGCGTTCACGGCCGCGTGGGCCAGACAACGTGGCATCGACCCCCTCACGCCCACGTCCGTCTCGCTGGCGCTCGGCGCGGCCACCAAGACCGCCCTGCGCAACCGCCTCCTCCGGACGCTCGGCCGCCACCTGACCACGCTCGGCCCGTTCCTCACGGGAGCGATCGCCGGCGGCGCGCTCAACCGCATCGCCACGAAGAAACTCGGCGAGACCGTACGCAACGACCTGCGCGTCAAGCTGCCCCGCGGCGCCGAGACCCCCGAGGTCGATCCCCCGCGGCGGGACGCGTTAGACCCGTAGGCCGGTGAAGGTCATCTTGAGCAGCGCGTCGGCCAGGTCGTCCGCCGAGGCCCCGCGCGCCGGTCTGTACCACTCGGTGATCGAGTTCACCGCGCCGAACAGCAGCCGCGTCACCAGCGCCGGGTCCACGTCCGGCCGGATGCTGCCCTCCGCCGCCGCCTCCTTGACCAGGCGGCTGATGAACCTGTCGAACTCCCGCCGCCGCTCCAGCGCCGCCTGCTCGGTGCGGCTGTTGCCGCGCACCCGCAGCAGCAGCGTCACGTACGGCAGCCGGTCCACGAGGATGCGCACGCTCTGCCGTACGGCCCACTCCAGGCGGTCGATCGCCGGCCCCGAGGCGGCGCGCTCGTCGGTCACCACCGCGAACAGCCCGTCGAGCGCCCGGTCCAGCGCCCGCGCGAGCAGTTGCTCCTTGCCCGGCACGTGGTAGTAGATGGCCGACTTGGTCACGCCGAGCGCCCTGGCCAGGTCCTCCATGCTCGTCCCGTCGTAGCCCCGCTCGTTGAAGACGCCGACGGCGGTGGACAGCACGGACTCCGGGTCGTGTCCGCGCTTGCGCTGGCGGGTGGGGGTCGGAGAGGCCATGTCTTAATTATCCCGCTTGTCGATGACTCGTTTGAGCTTGCCGACCGAGCGCTCCAGCGTCTCCGGATCCACCACCTCGACCTCCACGCTCACGCCGACGGTGTCCTTGACAGCCTGGCGCAGCGCCTCGCCGGCCTCTCCACGGGTAGCGAGGCCCGGCCGGGCCTCGACCCTGACCGTCATCACGTCGAGCCGCCCCGGGCGGGTCAGGTGGAGCTGGAAGTGCGGTGACAGGCCCTCCACGCGCAGCACCAGCTCCTCGATCTGGGTCGGGAACACGTTCACGCCGCGCAGGACGATCATGTCGTCGGTGCGGCCCGTCACCTTCTCCATGCGCCGGAACGCGGGCCTGGCGGTGCCCGGCAGCAGCCTGGTCAGGTCGCCGGTGCGGTAGCGGATGACCGGCATGGCCTCCTTGGTGAGGCTGGTGAAGACCAGCTCGCCCGCCTGGGCGGGCTCTCCGGTGAGGGGATCGACGGTCTCCGGGTAGAAGTGGTCCTCCCAGACGTGCAGGCCGTCCTTGGTCTCGACGCACTCGTTCGCGACGCCGGGGCCGATCACCTCCGACAGGCCGTAGATGTCCACGGCGTGCAGGTCGAAGCGGTCCTCCAGCTCCGCACGCATGCGCTCGGTCCAGGGCTCGGCGCCGAAGATCCCGATCCGCGGGGAGGACGCGCGGGGGTCCAGGCCCTGCCGCTCGAACTCGTCCAGCAGGGCCAGCATGTACGACGGCGTGACCATGACGATGTCGGGCCGCAGGTCGGTGATGAGCCGGACCTGCCGGGGCGTCATGCCGCCGGAGACCGGCACCACCGTGCAGCCCAGCCGCTCGGCCCCGTAGTGGGCGCCCAGCCCGCCGGTGAACAGGCCGTACCCGTAGGCCACGTGCACGATGTCGCCGGGCCGGCCGCCGGAGGCGCGGATCGAGCGGGCCACGACGTCCGCCCAGACGTCCAGGTCGTGCCGGGTGTAGCCGACCACGGTGGGCGTGCCCGTGGTGCCGCTGGAGGCGTGGATCCTGGCCACCTGCTCGCGCGGGACGGCGAACATGCCGAACGGGTAGGTGTCGCGCAGGTCCTGCTTGGTGGTGAAGGGGAACTTCGCCAGGTCGGCGAGCTCTTTGCAGTCGCTCGGATGCACGCCCGCCTGGTCGAATTTTTGCCGATAAATCGGGACATGTTGGTAGGCGTGGGTGAGTGTCCGCTGGAGTCGCTCCAGCTGGATCGACATGAGCTCGTCGCGGGACGCCCGCTCGATGGGATCGAGATCTTCCGGCGCGGGGGGATCGCCGAGTCTCATCAGCCCTCCACCTGTCTCAGCTCTCTGCTGCGGCCGCGGAACTCGGCGACCACCCGGCCGGCCGCCCCGCGCACCGTGATGTCGTAGATGCCGCTGCGGCCGTAGCGGGTGCGCTCGGCGGCCTCGGCCACCAGCACGTCGCCCGCATGGGCCGGGGAGACGAACGTGATCTCCGCGCCCGCCGCCACCGTCACCGGGCCGTGGCTGTTGCAGGCGCACGCGAACGCGGTGTCGGCCAGCAGGAACACGTAGCCGCCGTGGCACAGGTCGTGCCCGTTGATCATCTGGTCGGTCACGGTCATGCGGCACACCGCCCGGCCCTCGCCGAGCTCCGTCAGCTCGATGCCCAGGGCGGCGGAGGCGGTGTCGGCGTCCATCATGCGACGCGCGCTCTCCAACGCAGGTCTCCCTTGTCAACTGACCGAATGTTCGGTAAACACTTCACCGTCCGGACCATCCCTGTCAAGAGGATGAACACCATGTTCGAGCAGCACCGCGAGACTCTGGAGAAGGCGCTGTCGGCCATCGCCGAGCGGGGATACTGGAGCGCCTATCCCGAGTCGCCGAGCCCGCGCGTCTACGGCGAGGGAGCGGCCGAGCGGGGCAAGGAGGCGTTCGAGTCCTACCTCGGCAAGCCGTTCCCCCTCGACCAGCCGGGCACCGGGTCCTGGATCGGCGCCGAGCGCTCCCCGTACGGCATCGACCTCGGCGTCACCTACCCGGAGCCGCTCGTGGACGACCTGATCGCCGCGGCCCGGGCGGCGCTGCCCGCCTGGCGCGACGCCGGGCCCGAGGCCCGCGCGCTGGCCTGCGTCGAGATCGTCGACCGGATCAACCGGCGCAGCTTCGAGCTGGCCAGTGCGGTGCAGCACACGACCGGGCAGGCGTTCGTGATGGCCTTCCAGGCGGGCGGGCCGCACGCGCAGGACCGCGCGCTCGAGGCCGTCGCGTACGGCTACGCGGCCATGACCTCCTCGGCCGCGAGTGCCCGCTGGGAGAAGCCGGCCAAGGGCGAGCCGCTGGTCATGGACAAGCGCTTCACGGTCGTGCCCCGGGGCGTCGCGCTGGTGATCGGCTGCAACACGTTCCCGACCTGGAACGCGTACCCGGGGCTGTTCGCCTCGCTCGTCACCGGCAACCCGGTGATCGTCAAACCGCATCCGCGCGCGGTGCTGCCGCTCGCCATCACCGTGCGGATCGCCCGCGAGGTGCTGGCCGAGGCGGGCTTCGACCCCGGGCTGGTCTCGCTCGCGGTGGAGGAGGGGCAGGGGCTGGCCAGAACGCTCGCCACGCACCCCGACGTCCGCATCGTCGACTTCACCGGCTCCACGGAGTTCGGCGACTGGCTGGAGCGCAACGCGCGGCAGGCGCTCGTGCACACCGAGAAGGCGGGGGTCAACACGATCGTCGTCGACTCGACCGGCTCCTGGCGCGGCATGCTGGGCAACCTGGCGTTCTCGCTGTCGCTCTACAGCGGCCAGATGTGCACGGCGCCGCAGAACCTCCTCGTGCCGGCCGGCGGGATCGAGACGGACGAGGGGCACAAGAGCTTCGACGAGGTCTGCGCCGGGCTGGCGGGCGCCGTCGGCAGGCTGCTCGGGGACGACGCCCGCGCGGTGGAGCTGACCGGGGCCATCGTCAACCCCGACGTGCTGGCCCGGGTGGAGGCGGCGCCCGTCGCTGGGCGAGGTGGTGCTGGAGTCGCGCGCGGTGAAGCATCCGGGGTTCCCGGACGCGGTGGTGCGGACGCCGGTGATCGTGAAGGTCTCGCCGGACGACTCCGACGTCTACGGGCGGGAGCATTTCGGGCCGATCGCGTTCGTCATCCCGACGGGGTCGACGCAGGAGAGCCTGGAGGTGCTGCGCCGCACGATCAAGGCCCGCGGGGCGCTCACGGCCGCCGCCTACTCCACCTCCGACGAGGTGCTCGACCAGGCCGAACGGGCCGCCCTCGACGCGGGGGTGAACCTGTCGTGCAACCTGACGGGCGGGGTCTTCGTCAACCAGTCGGCGGCGTTCAGCGACTACCACGGCACGGGCGCCAACCCGGCCGCCACGGCCTCGCTCACGGACCCGGGCTACGTCGCGGGCCGCTTCCACATCGTCCAGACCAGGCGCCCGGCGTGACGTGGGGCGGCGTTGGGAGAGGGGCCGTCGGAGGGGGAAGAGGTTCTGGCGGGTGCTGACCGCGTCGCGGGAGGAGTGGTGATGGCCAGACCGTTCGCCTCGTCGGCCGATCTCGGCGAGAAGAAGCAGTCCCTGGAGGTGCTGGCCGAGGGCGTGTACGCGCTCACGGCTGAAGGCGACCCGAACGTGGGCGCCATCGAGGCCGAGGACTTCCTCGTCTGCTTCGAGGCGCTCGCCACGCCCGTGGCCGCCCGCGCATGGCTGGCCAGGCTGCGGGAGCACACCGACAAGCCGATCAGGTACCTGGTGCTGTCGCACTACCACGCCGTCCGGGTGCTGGGCGCGTCGGCGTTCGGCGCGGACGTGATCGTGACGCATGACAAGACCCGCGAGCTGATCGCCGAGCGCGGCGAGCAGGACTGGGCCAGCGAGTACGCCAGGATGCCCCGCCTGTTCAAGGAGCCCGAGTCGATCCCGGGGCTGACGTGGCCGACGGCGACGTTCAGCGACACGTTCACCATCGACCTGGGCGGCGACCGGGGCGACCTGGTGCTGGCCCACTGCGGGCGCGGCCACACCGAGGGCGACCTGGTGGCCTGGCTGCCGAAGCGGCGGATCATGTTCGCCGGCGACCTCGTCGAGTCCCAGGCCGCCCTCTACACCGGCGACGCCTTCCACCTCGAATGGTCCGCCGCGACGCTCGACAAGGTCGCGTCGTTCGGGGCGGAGACGCTGGTCGGGGGCAGGGGAGCGGTGGCGCGCGGCCGGCAGGGGGTGGACGCGGCCATCGCGCAGACGCGTGACTTCCTCACCGTGATGCTGCGCGAGGTCGGCGCGGCGGGCTCGCTCAAGGAGGCGTTCGAGCGCACGCACCGGGCGCTGGCGCCCCGGTACGGGTCCTGGCCGATCTTCGAGCACTGCCTGCCGTTCAACGTCTCCAGGCTCTGGGACGAGCTGCACGGCGTCGAGCGCCCGCGCATCTGGACCGCCGAGCGCGACCGCGAAGTCTGGGACCAGCTCCAGCCATGAACGCCCCGGCCAGTGCGCAGGTCATCGTGGTCGGGGCGGGGCCGGTCGGGCAGAGTGCCGCGCTGCTGCTGGCCCGCTGGGGCATCCAGGTGCTGGTGCTCGACCGGCGGGCCGGGCGCGACTCCACCGGGTCGAAGTCCATCTGCCAGCAGCGCGACGTGCTCGACATCTGGACCGCCGCCGGCGCGGGCAAGATCGCCGAGGAGGGCCTGGCCTGGACCACCGCCCGCACGTACTACCGCGACCGCGAGCTGTTCTCCTGGTCGTTCGAGCGCGAGGGCCCGCTGCCGGCGTGCGTGAACATCTCCCAGACCCGCACCGAGCAGATCCTGGACGAGGCCATCGCGGCGCAGCCGCTCATCGAGGTGCGCTGGGACCACGAGGTCACCGGCCTCGACCAGGACCCCTCGGGGGTGACGGTCCGCTGCGGTCAGCGGTCGCTGCGCGCGTCCTACGCGCTGGTCTGCGCGGGCGCCAGGGCCCAGCAGGTACGCCAGGCGCTCGGCGTCTCGTTCGACGGGGAGACGTTCGACGACCAGTTCCTCATCTGCGACGTCAGGGCCGACCTGCCCGGCTGGGAGAACGAGCGCCGCTTCTACTTCGACCCGCTGTGGAACCCGGGCCGCCAGGTCCTGATCCACCCCTGCCCGGGCGGCACGTTCCGGATCGACTGGCAGATCGCGCCCGACTTCATCCCAACAAAAGCAGATATTTCCAGAAAAATTGGGCAGATCATCGGCGGCCGGCCCTATGACCTGCTCTGGCACAGCACGTACCGCTTCCACTCCCGCATCGCCTCCCGCATGCGCGTCGGCCGGGTCCTGCTGGCCGGCGACAGCGCCCACCTGGTGGCCCCGTTCGGCGCCCGAGGGCTCAACTCCGGCGTGCCCGACGCCGAGAACGCGGCCTGGAAGCTGGCCTTCGTGCTCAACGGCTGGGCGAGGGAGGGCCTGCTGGAGTCGTACCACGCCGAGCGGCACGCGGCCGCGCGGGAGAACCTCGAGATCACCGCCGCCACGATGCGCTTCCTCGCCCCCAGGACCGTGGCGGAGCGCATGCGCAGGCGGGCCGTGCTGGAGGGCGGGCTGGTGGCGGAGGTGGACTCGGGCCGGTTCGCGGAGCCGTTCTGGTACGTGGACTCGCCGCTGACGACCCCCGAGCCGACGCGGCCGTTCGGGGGCAGGCCGCCCAAGGGCGCGCTGTGCGTTCCGGCGCCCGGGGTGATCCTTCCGGACGTGGGACTTTCGGGCGGCAGGTTGCGGGAGTTCTGTCGTGACGGTTTTCTCGTGTTGTTGGGTGATATGTGCGATTCGCGTTTGTTTGCGCAGGTCTTGGGCAAGGTCATTACGGCGCCGCTCGCCGTGCGCGGGCTCGCGGAGATGGATGGGACCGGCTCGCTCGCTGAAAGGCTCGGCGCCGGACCGGATGAGGCATGGCTCATCAGGCCCGATTCCCATATCGCCGCGATCATCCCCCATGCGGGTCCGGACTCGATGGTGGACGCTGTCCGCCGCGTGCTCGGTGAACAATAGGAGGAACTGCGTGACTGGCCGTAGCTCGTTTCTGATCGTCGCGAACCGGTTGCCGGTGGATCGGATGCTCGAGCCTGACGGAACGGCCTCGTGGCGCAGGAGCCCTGGCGGGCTTGTGACCGCGATCGCACCGGTGATGAAGCGCCGGCACGGAGCCTGGCTCGGCTGGCACGGAGCCCCCGACGAGAAGCTGGAGCCGTTCGAGCAGGACGGCATGAACCTCATCCCGATCCCCCTGTCGGCGGGCGAGGTGGAGCTGTACTACGAGGGCTTCTCCAACGCCACCCTCTGGCCGCTCTACCACGACGTGGTGGCGCCGCCGGTGTTCGACCGGGCGATGTGGGACACCTACCGCGCCGTCAACGAGCGCTTCGCCAACGCCGCCGCCGACGCCGCCGAGAAGGGCGCGGTGGTCTGGGTGCAGGACTACCAGCTCCAGCTCGTCCCGGCCATGCTGCGCAGGCTCAGGCCGGACCTGCGGATCGGGTTCTTCCTGCACATCCCGTTCCCGCCGACCGAGCTGTTCTGGCGGCTGCCGTGGCGCAAGGACCTCGTCGAAGGGCTGCTCGGGGCCGACCTGGTGGGCTTCCAGCTGCCCGGGGGGGCCTCCAACTTCCGGCGGCTGTGCCGCAGGCTGCTCGGGCTGCCGTACAAGGGGAACGAGATCTTCCTCGACGACCGCGTGGTGACCACGCAGGCGTTCCCCATCTCGGTGGACTTCGGGCAGCTCGACTCGCTGGTGCGCGACCCGCAGATCATGGCGCGGGCCAAGGAGGTCAGGGCGGAGCTGGGCGATCCCGAGCACGTGCTGCTCGGCGTCGACCGGCTCGACTACACCAAGGGCATCGGGCAGCGGCTGGAGGCGTTCGGCGAGCTGCTCAAGGACGGGCGGCTGAAGGCGAACGAGGCCGTGTTCGTGCAGATCGCCACGCCCAGCAGGGAGCGGGTGGAGGAGTACAAGCGGCTGCGCGACGACATCGAGCTGCAGGTCGGGCGGATCAACGGCGAGCACGCGCAGCTCGGCTACCAGCCGATCCAGTATTTCCACCAGTCGTACGACCACGCCGAGCTGGCCGCCCTCTACCTGGCCGCCGACGTCATGGTCGTGACCCCGCTGCGCGACGGGATGAACCTGGTCGCCAAGGAGTACGTCTCCTGCCACCACGACCTGCACGGCGCGCTGGTGCTCAGCGAGTTCGCCGGGGCGGCCGACGAGCTGCGCCAGGCCTACCTGGTCAACCCGTACGACGTGGAGGACGTCAAGCGGCAGATGGTGGCCGCGATGCGGGCCACGCCGCACGAGCTGGCCCGGCGGATGCGCACGATGCGCCGCCGGGTAGCCACCTACGACGTGGACCGCTGGGCCAACGAGTTTCTCACTGCCCTTGAGTCACCTGCTTCACAGACTTCCACGCGTCGTAACGCTTCTTGGCGGTCCGGTTGACCACGATCTGCGCCACCGACATGCCGACGCCCATGAGCACGGCGTAGCCGATCGCCTCCCCCATGCTGACCTCGGGCGAGTCTGTGTCGAGCGGCGGCTCCTTCCCGGTCGCCTTCACCCAGACGAACCCGAGGACCTTCCTCGCCGCCCAGCCGGTGGCCAGACCGACCAAGCCGCCGATCACACGCCAGGCGACATCGGGCTTGTCCTCCGCCATGTCGATCTCCCTTCCCCTCTGTAACGAACACTAGTCTGCACCGCTTGCCGGGCCTGCGAAGCCGTACCATATGGAGGCATGACTCAACAGCGACTACGCCATGCATCCATGCCGGAAAAGCCGACCCTCGACGGCTTGGAGCAGGTATGGGTAGCTCGCTGGGAGGACGAGGGCACCTACCGTTTCGACCGGTCCGCGTCGCGCGAGCAGGTTTACGCCATCGACACGCCGCCGCCGACCGTGTCCGGCTCGCTGCACGTCGGTCATGTCTTCTCCTTCACCCACACCGACATCATGGCCCGATACCAGCGCATGATCGGAAAGTCGGTGTTCTACCCGATCGGCTGGGACGACAACGGCCTGCCCACCGAGCGCCGGGTGCAGAACGTCTACGGTGTGCGCTGCGACCCGTCGCTGCCCTATGACCCTGACTTCGTGCCACCGGACAAGCCCGGCAAACGTGAGATCGCCATCTCGCGGCGCAACTTCGTGGAGCTGTGCCACAAGCTGACCGCCCTCGACGAGCAGGCGTTCGAGGAGGTCTGGCGGCGGGTCGGCCTGTCGGTCGACTGGTCGCTGCTCTACACCACGATCAGCGACGAGGCGCAGGCGGTCTCGCAGCGCGCCTTCCTGCGCAACCTGCTGCGCGGCGAGGCCTACCTCGCCGAGGCGCCGACGCTGTGGGACGTCACCTTCCGCACCGCCGTCGCCCAGGCCGAGCTGGAGGACCGGGAGTGGCCGGGCGCGTTCCACAAGATCTCGTTCTACGGCGAGAAGGGCCCGGTCTTCATCGAGACGACCAGGCCCGAGCTGATCCCGGCGTGTGTGGCGCTGGTCGCCCACCCCGACGACGAGCGTTACCAGCCGCTGTTCGGCACGTCGGTGCTGACGCCGCTGTTCGGGGTGGAGGTGCCGGTGCTGGCCCACCGGCTGGCCGAGCCCGACAAGGGCACCGGCATCGCCATGATCTGCACGTTCGGCGACATCACCGACGTCACCTGGTGGCGGGAGCTGCACCTGCGGACCCGGCCGATCATCGGCTGGGACGGGCGGCTGCTGGCCGAGCCGCCGGAGGGCGTGGAGGCGGAGCCGTACAAGGAGCTGGCCGGCAAGACCGTGCACAGCGCCCGCGAGCGGATCGTGGAGCTGCTGCGGGAGTCCGGTGACCTCGAGGGCGAGCCGAGGCCCGTCTCGCGCACGGTCAAGTTCTACGAGAAGGGCGACCGGCCGCTCGAGATCGTCACCACCCGCCAGTGGTACATCCGCAACGGCGGGCGCGACGAGGAGCTGCGCGATCGGCTCCTGGGGCGCGGGCGCGAGCTGACGTGGCACCCGCCGCACATGCGCGTGCGCTACGACAACTGGGTCGAGGGGCTCACCAGTGACTGGCTGATCTCGCGCCAACGCTTCTTCGGCGTGCCCTTCCCGGTGTGGTATCCGATCGACGAGTCGGGGGAGCCCGTCCACGACGCGCCGATCGTGCCCACGGAGGACATGCTGCCGGTCGACCCGTCCTCCGACGTGCCGCGCGGCTACACCGAGGACCAGCGCGGCGTGCCCGGCGGGTTCATGGCCGACCCCGACGTGATGGACACCTGGGCCACCTCGTCGCTGACGCCGCAGATCGCGGGCCGCTGGGAGACCGACGACGACCTGTTCAAGCGGGTCTACCCGGCCGACCTGCGGCCGCAGGCGCACGAGATCATCCGCACCTGGCTGTTCTCGACCGTGGTCAGGTCGCACTACGAGTTCGGCCGGCTGCCGTGGAGCGACGTCGCGATCTCGGGCTGGATCCTCGACCCCGACCGCAAGAAGATGTCCAAGTCCAAGGGCAACGTGGTCACCCCGCTCGACCTGCTGAAGCAGCACGGCTCCGACGCGGTGCGCTACTGGGCGGCCAACGGCCGCTACGGCGTGGACACCGCGTTCGACGCCGGGCAGCTCAAGATCGGGCGGCGGCTCGCGATCAAGATCCTCAACGCGTCCAAGTTCGTCCTCGGCCTGGCCATGAACGACGGGCCAGGATCAAACACGGTCACCGAGCCGCTCGACCTGTCGATGCTCGCGGGCCTGTCCGACGCCGTGCGCGAGGCCGGCCAGGCGTTCGAGGCCTACGACCACACCAGGGCGCTGGAGGCCGTGGAGCGCTTCTTCTGGGCGTTCTGCGACGACTACCTGGAGCTGGTCAAGGCCAGGGCCTACGAGTCCGGTCCGGCCGCCGCCTCCGCCCACGCGGCGCTGCGGCAGGCGCTCGACGTGCTGCTGCGGCTGTTCGCGCCGTTCCTGCCCTTCGTGACCGAGGAGGTGTGGTCGTGGTGGCGCGAGGGGTCGGTGCACCGGGCCCCGTGGCCCGCTCTCTCGCGCGGGGCCGGCGACCCGGCCGTGCTGGCCGTGGCGTCCGAGGTGCTCGGCCAGGTGCGCAAGGCCAAGTCCGAGGCCAAGCAGTCGATGCGGGCCGAGGTCTCCAGGCTGACCGTTTGGGCGCCCGAAGTCGGGCTTGTCCGCCAAGCTCAGGACGACCTTTGTGCCGCAGGCACTGTGGAGGAGTTCGTCTTGGAGTATGGTGACGAGCTGAAAGTCGAGGTCCACCTGGGCTGACGTCCGGATGGCAGGACGCCGGGCCGCCCCCCTCTGCGGGGCGCCCGGCGTCCGTGCGTTCAGGGGTCCTCAGGGGTCCCGGGTGACGTCGCGGTGCATGGCCAGGAAGATCGAGTACGCCTGCCCGTCCGGCGGCGGCTGCCGCCCGCGAAACTCGTCGAACAGCTCCTCCAGCCGCCTGCGCAGCTCCGCGTGCCCGTCGGGGGTGAGTCTGAGCCCCAGCCTGACGAGGTCGGCCCGCTCGATGTCGATGAGCCTGCTCTCCTGCAGGAACGCGTCGAGCATCGCCGCGCTGCCCCCGCTCACGCCGCTCTCGCGGACGTCCATCTCCCACGACTTGCCGGTGGCCCGGTAGGGGATCTCCGTGGAGCCGCGCGGCCCCGGGCGGCTGGGCTCGGCGGCCAGGAAACCCGTCTCCACGAGCTTGCGCACGTGGTGGAGGGTGGTGGCGGGGTTGGCGTCGAGGCGGCCGGCGATCTCCTTGTTGGTGAGCGCCTGGTCGAGACAGAGCCGCAGGATGCGCAGCCGTACGGCCGAGGCCAGCGCGCGGGCCTCGTCCTCGGTGGCGGGGCGGCGTCGGGTGCCCATGGATCGCCACCCTATAACCGGTTGATTTTTCTCAATCGGTCAGGGATCCTCTGACGGGTGAGCCTGTTACGCGATCACGACTTCCGCCGGTTGTTCCTCGCCGACGTGGCCAGCCAGGCGGGCAGCCAGCTCCTGGTGCTGGCGCTGCCGCTGGTGGCCGTGTCGGCGCTGCGGGCCTCTGCGTTCGAGGTGGGCCTGCTGGCGGCGTGCCAGACGCTGGCGTTCGTGGTGATCGGGCTCCCCGCCGGCGCCCTCGTCGACCGGCTGCGCAAGCGCGTGGTCATGGTGGTCAGCGATTGGGCGAGGGCGCTGGCGCTCGCGTCCGTGCCGGTCGCGTGGTGGCTGGACGTGCTGACGATCCACCAGCTGTACGCGGTGGCGCTGGTGCTGGGCGTGTTCACCGTGTTCTTCGACGTCGCGTACCAGAGCTACCTGCCCTGCCTGGTCGAACGCGAGCGGCTCGTCGAGGGCAACTCCACGCTGGAGATCGTCCGCACGGTGGCGCAGGTCGGCGGGCCGAGCGGGGGCGGCTACCTGATCCACCTCCTCACGGCGCCGTTCGCGCTGGTCGCCACGGTGGCCGGGTTCGCCTGGTCGGCGCTGTGCCTGGGGACGATCCGCAGGCACGAGCCCCGCCAGGAGCCCGGCCGGGCCAACCTGGGCCAGGAGATCGCCGAAGGCGTGCGATTCGTGCTCGGGCACCGGCTGCTGCGCCGCATCGCCGGCTGCACCGCCACCGCGAACTTCTTCGCCTCCGTGGCCCAGCCCATGCTCCTGCTGCTCCTGGCCAGGGAGCTCGGCCTGGACGCGGGCACCATCGGGCTGCTCATGGCCTCGGGCGGCCTCGGCGGGATCGTCGGCGCGCTGGTCAACGCCCGGGTCGTCAGGCGGCTCGGACAGGGGCCGGCGATGTGGCTGGGCATCGCCGTGCCCGCGCCGCTGACGTTCGTGCTGCCGTGGATGGCGGCCGACTGGCGGCTGGGGCTGCTCGTGGCCTACGAGTTCTGCGTCGGGGCGGGGGTGGTGATCTACAACGTCACGCAGCTCAGCTTCCGCCAGGCCATCACGCCCGAGCCGCTGCTCGGGCGGGTGAACGCCACCATGCGCTTCCTCGTGTGGGGCACGCTGCCGCTGGGCGGGGTGATCGGCGGCGCGCTGGGCGGGGCGATCGGGGTGCGGAACACGCTTCTGGCCGCGGCGGCCGGGGCCTGCCTGGCGTTCCTGCCGCTGGTCACCTCGCCCCTGCGCTCGATGCGCGAGCTGCCCGTCAGTAGTCGCACACTCCGGTAGGGAAGATCTGCTTCAGCCTGGCCCGCTCCTCCTCGGTCGGGTGCCAGGAGCCGTACAGGCCCCTCGCGACGGCCCGATCGACCGGCTGGAGGCGGCACTGGTAGACGCCGCCCGCCAGCGGGCCGCCCGCCACCACGCGGGTCGTGGAGTAGAGCGGGAAGTGCCGCGTGCAGGCGCCGGGGGAGCGGCGGTCGAGGATGCCGTCCCAGACGTGCGGGCCGGCCGCGATCTGCGTGCCGTCCGTGGCGAAGCAGCGGTCCACCGCCTCGGGCGGCCTGTTGCCGACCACGCCGCGCGCCGGATATTTCCGGATGTTGGCCATCCAGGCGTCCATCACCTGCAGCGCCTGCGGCGTCTGGTCGAACTTCGGCCCGTCGGGCCGCGCGTCCGTGAACCAGATGACCTGGTTGCCCGCCCGGCCGTCGTGGTCGAGCATCCGCTGCCTGGAGGCGAACGACTGGTGCGAGTCGTGCATGTCGAGCCGGTCCTCCAGGTAGTGCCGCCAGTCGATGATCGGGATGTCGATGTCGCCCCTGAACACCAGGCCGCTGCGCCGCACGTTCCTGATCGCGATCGGGTCTCCCGCGCGCCTGGGCGCCGGGTCGCCCAGGTCGAGGTTGCGGGCGCTCCAGGGGTCGAAGTCGGCCGGGCAGGCGGACGGCACGAACGGGCAGCCCTCCTGGACCATGTCCGCCGCCTCCTTCCACGAGCCCGCCTTCGCGTTGACGTCCAGGAACTCGGCCGGGGTGATCACGCCGTCGGCCAGCGCCTTCAGCCCGTACTGGACGCCCACGTTGTCCCAGGTCGAGCGGGCGTACCCGTGCTCGTCCACGCCGTAGACGTTGCGCACGTCGTCCCAGTGCGTCCACTGCACGGTGTCCTTGACGCCCGGCGGGTCCATGCGCTGCCACTCGGGGTCGTTGTTCGAGGTCCACCGCGGGTTCATGGTCAGCGGGGTCAGGCCGCGCCAGCCGCTGACGCACTCGTCGGAGCCTTGTTTACCGGTGTAGGGGTTCGCGACCGTGTCACTGGCGTTCATGCCGATGAGGGCCGTCCTGTCGTCCCACCGGGCCCAGCGCGGATTGTGGTCCATGTAGCGTTCGAGCAGCTCGCAGTCGCCCACGTGGATGGTCTGGGTGACCATGTCCGGATAGGAGTACTGCGGGATCGCGGCGTCGATCAGCCGGTCGCCCAGGTTCTGGCCGTAGATGTACTGCTGGATGGCCCCGCCCGAGCCGCCCACGCCCACCGTGTAGAGCGGGACGCCGTACTGCTCGATGAAGCGCTCCTTGACCATGAGGGCCGTCTCGCCGCCCAGGATCAGGTTGTAGTGGGTGGAGGTGCGGGTGCCCGACGAGTACATGATCGCGTAGCCCTGGCCCAGCCCGTACGGGTCGAGGGCGTTGCCGCCGAGCGTGCCCTGGTCGTGGCCGATCCCCACGCCGCCGTCGAACCGGTAGATCGCCCGGCCGGTCCAGCCGTCCTCGACCATGGCGATGGAGTAGAGGAAGCGGTTGATCACGCCGCGCTCCCTGCGTACCACGAAGTCGACCGTGCGGCCGTCCGGCAGCGTGGTCGTGGACATGTCGGCGGGCCGCCCAGGAGATCCGCTCGTCGGCATGGGCTTGAAGGTGCCGTCCGTGGACCGGTAGAGGCGGTCGGTGAGGGCCGGCGCGAAGCAGTCCCTGCTCCAGCCGCCCGCGACGCGCATGCCCTGGCCGTCCGGGTTGTCCGCCGCGGGCGGGCCCAGCCCGCTGCGCTCGGTCTTGCACAGGAACGGGTACTGGTGCGGACCCGAGAAGACCGGGCCCTCGATGGGATGGTTGCGCAACGTCAGCGTCCGCCGCTCCCCGCCCGCCGTGGCGACGATCGTGTTCGCGCCCGTCCGCAGGCCGGTGACCAGGGCGGTGAGGCCGTCCCTGGTCTGCTTGAAGGCCGCCGTGACGTCCTCGCCGTCGCGCGTGACCCGGAGCCGCGTGCCCTCGCGGTGGCGGACCCTGAGCAGGGCGTCACCGCCGGTCACCTGGTCGGGGCGGCTGGAGAGCACGTCCAGCGCCAGATCGGCGCGGGAGGCGTACGCGGGGGCGGGCAAGAGCGACGCGAGCACGGCGAGGACCACCACAGCCTTCATGACCATGACGGTGACACGCCGTCCATCCCTTGCACAGGCCCGACCTTGATGAGGTGGGCTTGTGCTGGTCGCGCGGCCTTCGTGTCGCCCTGTTGTCAGCCGCCCCGTAATTTATGGGCGCGCATCCGGGCCGCGGACGTGCCAGTCTTGAACACGTGTTGCCCGACCGCCCAACCAAGCTCGTGCCGCCCGTGCTGGCCAAGATGGCCGCGTGGTGCGCGTGCCTGATCCTCGTCGGCGTGGTCGTCTACTTCTTCGCCCTCGTCATCGCCCGGCTCACGTTCGTGGCGCTGCCCGTGGCGATCGCGCTGCTGCTGACCGCGCTGCTGTTCCCGCTGACCAACAGCCTGCGCCAGGCGGGCATGCGGCCCATCTACGCCACCTGGATCACCATGCTGGTGGCCCTGACCGTGCTCGCCGGCACCGGGTGGCTGGTCGGGGCGCGGGCCAGCGACGAGTTCCCCAACCTCGTCCAGCAGGTGCAGGCGACGGCCCGATCGGTGCAGGACTGGCTGATCACCGGCCCCCTGCACCTCAAAGAGGCGCAGATCACGAGCTACGTCGACGAGATCGCCACCATGGTCAACACGCAGCGCACGGCCATCACCGGCACCGTGCTGTCGGCCGGGGCGGTCGCCTTCGAGGTGCTCGCGTCCATCGTGCTGCTGCTGTTCGTGACGTTCTTCCTGCTCAAGGACGGCGAGCGCATCTGGTCGTGGGTCCTGCGGGGGTTCGGCAACGTCGCGCCGCGCGTGGACCGGGCCGGGCGGGCCGCCTGGGCCACGCTCTCCCACTACGTGCAGGGCACCGTGGCCGTGGCCGCCGTGCACGGGCTGATCATGGGCATCGTGCTGGCGGGCATGGGCGTGCCGCTGTGGGCGCCGCTGGCCGTGCTGATCTTCTTCGCCAGCTTCATCCCCATCGTCGGCATCTTCTTCGCCGGCACGGTCGCCACCCTCGTCACGCTGGGCGCCAAGGGCCTCGTCTACGCGCTGATCTTCCTCGGCATCCTCATCGTCGAGCAGCAGCTGGAAAATCACGTGCTCCAGCCGCTGATCGTGGGCCGGGCGCTCAACTTCCATCCGCTGGCGATCATCCTGGTGCTGGCCATCGGCGGCATCCTGGCCGGCATCGCGGGGGCCGCCGTCGCCGTGCCGGTGGCCGCGGTGATCTACCGCGCGCTGCCCGAGCTCATGCATCAACCACCCGCCCTGCCACCGCCCAGCCATGGCCCCGGCGAGGACAAGGGGCCCAGAGGGGACGCCGGGGGAGGGCCCGGCGAGGTTCCCCGTCCGCGCGGCGAGGGGGCCGCTCCCCGCGACGACGTATCCGGATCGCGCGGTGCGGAGCCCGGCGGCAGAGGCGCCGAGCCCGGAAGCCAGGGCGAGAACGGCCGGCGGGTGGACACCGAGTAACCTCGTCAGCCGTGACTCCCTGTCTCCTCTCCGCTCCCGTGGGCACGACACTCCACTTGCGTGCCGGGTGCGACGGCAATGCGGGCGGGAAGGCGTACCTTGAGGCTGAGGGGCGAAACAGCCCTGTGACGGTCCGTCCGCCCGTCCGCGCGGCGGCGCTGTTCGTCGAGGTGAGCATGGGACACTTCGCCAAGCACGCCACCGTACAGAACACCCAGGACTACGAGGTGAACCCTTGAGCAACGTAGAGGTCCTCATCCAGCGGCTCGACGCCGGGCTGCCGATGCCGTCCTACGCCCACGCGGGAGACGCGGGCGCCGACCTCTACGCGGCCGAGGACGTCGAGTTGCTGCCCGGCGAGCGGGCCGTCATCGGGACGGGCGTCGCGATCGCCCTGCCCGACGGCTACGCCGCGTTCGTCCACCCGAGGTCCGGGCTGGCCGCCAAGCACGGTGTCACGCTGGTCAACGCGCCGGGCACGGTCGACGCGGGCTACCGCGGCGAGATCAGGGTGACGCTGATCAACACCGACGCCAAGGAGCCGTTCCGCCTCCAGCGGGGCGACCGGGTGGCCCAGCTCGTGGTCCAGCGGGTGGAGCGCGCGGCCTTCTACGAGGTGGAGAGCCTGCCGGGTTCGGTGCGCGGCGCCAACGGGTTCGGATCTACAGGCCGATGAGCATCGGGCCGCGCTTGCGGCCCGGCGAGCGAGGAGAGTGAGGAACGTGTTCCGACGTCGTCGTCGTGAGCAGCCGGAGCAGGTCGTCGAGCAGGATCCTGCCGCCCTTGCGCGAGATTCCGGCCCGTGGGACGCCGACGAGCCCCACCCGGAGACCGACCGGATCGACCTGGGCGGCCTGCGGTTGCCGCACAATCCCGACTTCGACGTGCGGCTGGCCTCCGTCGGAGACCAGCACGTCGGTGTCGTCGTGCTCTACGAGGAGAGCTCGCTGCAGCTCCAGGCCCTGGCCGCACCGCGCAGCTCGGGCCTGTGGGACGAGGTCAAGACCAAGATCCTGGCCCAGGCGCAGCATCTGGAGGAGCGGGAGGGCCCGTTCGGCAGCGAGCTGAGGGGCGAGATGAAGGTCGAGGACGGCTCCCGCCCCGCCCGATATCTCGGCATCGACGGGCCCCGCTGGTTCCTGCTCGCCGTGATCTCCGGCAAGGCGGCGCTGGACGAGGCCGTGGCGGCGGCGTACATCGACTTCGTCAAGGACGTCGTGGTGGTCCGGGGCAGCGACCCGATGGCCCGCGAGGAGCCCATCCCGCTGCGCCGCCCCAACGACCAAGCAGGCGAGACGGCCGAGGATCGGCCCGGGTTCAACCCGTTCAAACGGGGACCCGAAATCAGCGAGATTCGCTGAGGGCTGACATCGCGCCGACATCACATAGGCTGATTCATCATGAGTACGGCAGAGCCTCCGAAACGCGGGGGATTGCGCGGGTTCTTCAGTCGGCTGGCCTCACCCCAGTCCGAGATCGAGGCCCAGGAACTGCGAGAAGACGCCGACGAGGTCGGCGCGACCCCCATCGTCTCGTGTGGCGGCCGTCGGCGCTTCTGCGTGGCAGGTACGCTACGTACGGTGACACTCCGTCCGAGGGGCGGCGCCCCCGCCCTTGAGGCCGAGCTCTACGACGGGTCCGACGTGATCGACCTGGTCTGGCTCGGCCGCCGCAAGATCGCGGGCATCGAGCCCGGCCGCACGGTCAAGGCCGAGGGCCTGGTCAGCATGCAGGACGGACGCAAGGTGATGTTCAATCCGCGTTACGAACTGCGCCCAGGGAGTTGACACGTGAGTGCTGAGGCGGAAGAGGTCGCCCACGACACCGTTGAGGCGGCGGTGCGAGCCCAGCTCGCCAAGGCCTTCGGCGGGGTGCGGGGCATCATCGAGGCGGCGATCCCGACGATCGCGTTCACGGTGTGCTGGGTCACCACCGAAGAGCTGAAGCTGTCGCTCATCGTGAGCGTCTCGATCGCGGTGGTCCTGCTGCTGGTCAGGATCGTGCAGCGGTCCACGCCGCAGTTCGTGATCAACAGCCTGATCGGCATCGCGATCGGCGCGTTCTTCGCCAGCCGCACCGGCGACGCGAAGGACTACTTCCTGCCCGGCATCCTGTGGAACGCCGGCTACATGGTGGCGATGCTGCTGTCCATCGTCACCCGGTGGCCGGTGGTGGGCTTCCTGATCGGCTCGGTCACGGGCGACCCGACCGCCTGGCACAAGGACCCGGGCATCGTGAAGCTGTGCACGCGGCTGACCTGGCTGCTCCTGCTGCCGTGCGCGGTCCGGGTGGCCGTGCAGGGGCCGGTCTACTGGTTCGGAGGCGGCAACGAGGCGGTCGCCGCCCTCGGCGTCGCCAAGATCGCCATGGGCTGGCCGCTCCAGGTGGCCGCCCTCGGCGCCATGCTCTGGATCCTGGGCCGCGGCCGCACCCCGATCAAACCCCCGGTGGCCCCCGCCTGACGATCCCTGGTAAAGATCTCCGGATCATTTCCTAGAAGAGCTGATCCACTTGCGCGGGTACGAAGGCTGGCGAAGGATCACTTCGAGCCAATCGGGGGCCCCAATGTACGCACGTGCCGTCACCGCCCTGGCCACGACCGCCGCCGCCCTGCTCCTGGCAGCGGGGCCGGCCGTCGCCGACGACGACTGGAGGGGGCCGGATGACACTCTGTGCGAACGGTTCCTCGAGAGCCTGGACAGGGGCTCTGTCGTGCTGCCCATGAGTGTCGTCTTCAACTGCATGGACGCGGATGACGCCAGGCGCTTCAGCGTGACCTTCGACTGAGCGCCGGTTCCGCTCCGGAAAGACCTCTCGCCGCCCGTGGCGAGGGGTCTTCGTGCTGTTTGCTCATGGGTCACGGGCAGCCGTTCGCGTCGGCGTGGGTGAACAGACGACGGGGCTGGTGAAGCCGGGGAGATCTCGTCGGCAGAGACGAGCAGCGCACTGCAGTACAGGGGCCAGGCGTGGGATGACCTGGACGAGGCATAGGGGTGTTCGCGTGAATTGGCGCGACCATGCCTACAGAAGCGAGGGCCAGAACTTCGGCGGCGTCTTGGCTGGATCGATGAGACGGAGGCGGCTTGCCGCAGTCGGATCGATCCCACGCAAGCTGATCAACCGCTGACCGTCAGACTCCTCCAGCAAGGCCAACGCACCAGGCATGCTGCCCCAACGGTTGCGATCGCGATGCCCATCCCCACCAGCCCTGGGTGCTTGTGTGAGTATTCGACTCGATGTATTCCGGAGGCGGCGATAGCCGCGACCTCTCGGGGACGCTGCATCTGTCGTCCGTCGTTTGTCAGGATCGCAGCAAAGCCGTCAGCCGCGGCTCGGGTTCCAGACCAGCCATCAAGATTGAGCAAATGCACGATTTCGTGGTTGAGAATAAATGTGGTGAGAACCTGATGGAGCGGCGTGGGGACGTTCTCATCCAGCAGCAGCCTCACGCGGCTCCCTCGCGGGATCATAGCTGTCGACGTAATCGGCGAAGTCCTTCGCGTCCAATGCCGCGGGAGCCGTCACGTTCGGGTAGTAGGTGGAGATCTGCTCGGCCGGCACCCCGTCGCGCAACAACGCGGCGACCTCGTCATTGGGCACGCGGGTGCCCTCGATCACCCGTACCCCGCCCCTGATGGCCGGATCGACGGTGACGTGGTCACGAGGCCGGAGCAGATCGGGAATGTGCCGGCCATCCCGGTAGAACGGGCGGAGGACGTCCACCATCTCATGGATGACCACGTGGGCCTTACGACGCACGAGGTCGGTCGCCTGTCCGGGCTCCACGAGATAGACCGTGGAGCCATCGGTCACCAGGCGGTAAGCCGACAGGTGCTCACGCTCCTGCAGGTCGTCACGAAGCGTGTCCAGAGCGCGCCGAATCTTCTGCAGCGAGGTGTCATTGCGCAGCTTCACACAGGTTCGTAGTGCCACCAGGTCGCGGAAGGAGTAGAGAATGGGACGGTTCTCGGAGATCTCGGGGATCTCGGGGATGAGTACGGCTCCACGGCCGGCGCCGGCCTTACGCCAATGCGCGAGTTGGCGAAGCGTGGCACCCGACAACGCCGCCGCAAGATTCGGACTGTAGGACATAGGCTCCGCCCCCTCCCTCTTCTCGATCGAGAACCCGCATCGGAGCCATCATCCCAAAGATCTCCTTGCAGCACATGCATTGGATGGCATTCAGTACGGTCGCGTTCAGCCCGCCTGACACGCTGGTGGCTACGCGGCCTTCTTCGCGAGGATCTGGGCTGAGGGGTTGGCATGCCGTGGTTTCCGACGGCGTGGGCCACGGTGAGTTGGATCTCGCCTCGGATCCGGTTTGCTCTGGGTGACCCGCGAGCTCGGCAACGTGCACTGCGGCTGAGCTTCTTCTGGCCGGACCGGGTGAAGCTACGGCTCAGTCAACGAGCGGCCTCGGGGGTCGTCCACGAGCTCAGCGACAGCCTGTAGAGCGGTCAGGTCGTCGGCAGCCCGCAAGGCCCGTCCTGTCGTCCCGGCCGAGTGCCAGTCCGCTCGGCCAGTACGGGCGACCGATGAGCCCTCGGCATTACCAGTTCATCCACGACCAGACGGTTCACCGGGCGCCGGCTTGCGCCGCTCACGTGATGTTCACATCGTGTCGAGCCAAAGGGTCTGCCCTTCCCTGTCGCCATTGCCGACATGGCTTTACGTCGCGGTAATCGGCGCCGCGTCCGAGGGGCGCGGGGGCCGGCAGGCCCCCGCCTGGGGATGTGGGGGCCTGCCCCCACAGGGCGCTGCCCGAGCTCTCGTCGCGCGCAGCGCGCCTTCAAGCGAGGACCGCGCCGTTGCGGGGTCGAAGGGGCGGAGCCCCTGGGAGGCGGGGCCCGAGTGCTCGCATGGCGCGAAGCGCCTCCCGGTGCGAGGACCTTGCCTTGCGGGCTAGTGCTGGGAGAGGAGGTGGGCGAGCTCCTGCTCCACCTCCTGGTTCGCGACGAACAGCAGCTCGTCCCCCGCCTCCAGCGGATCGTCCGCCGTCGGCACCAGGACCCGGCCCTCCCTGAGGATCGCGACCAGGGCGGAGTCCACCGGCCACGGCACCGAGCCGGCCCGCTGGCCCACGACCGGGGCGTCCTCGGCCAGCGTGAGCTCCACCAGGTTGGCCTGGCCCTGGCGGAAGGTCATCAGGCGTACGAGGTCGCCGACGCTGACCGCCTCCTCCACCAGGGCGCTCAGCAGGCGCGGGGTCGAGACGGCCACGTCGACGCCCCAGGACTCGTTGAAGAGCCACTCGTTGTTGGGGTGGTTGATGCGGGCCACCACGCGCGGTACGCCGTACTCGGTCTTGGCCAGCAGGGAGACCACCAGGTTGACCTTGTCGTCGCCGGAGGAGGCGACCACGACGTGGCAGTTGTTGAGCCCGGCCTCGTCGAGGGAGGCGATCTCGCAGGCGTCGGCGAGGAGCCATTCGGCGCGCGGCACGCTGTCGATCTTGATGGCCCGGGGGTCCACGTCGATGAGCAGGACCTCGTGGCCGTTCTCCAGGAGCTCGGCCGCGATGGAGCGGCCCACGGCGCCCGCTCCGGCGATGGCGACGCGCATCACTCGTCCTCTTCCGGTGCCGCGGCGAGCACCTTGTTGATCCGGTCCATGTCGTTCTCCGCGGCGATGACGTGGAGCACGTCGCCCTCCTGCACCACGGTGTCCTCCGTGATGGTCAGGGACTCCCCCATGCGGTTGATGAAGGCCACGCGCGTCTTGACGCGGTGCTCGAGGTCGACGACGCGGGTGCCGATCCACTCGGGGTTGGCGGTGACCTCCGCCAGGATGATCGTGCCCGTGGGGTCGCGCCAGAGCGGCTCGGCGCCCTCGGGGAGGATGCGGCGCAGGATCTGGTCGGCCGTCCACCGTACGGTCGCCACCGTGGGGATGCCGAGCCGCTGGTAGACCTCGGCGCGGCGGGGGTCGTAGATGCGGGCCACCACGTTGTCCACGCCGAACGTCTCGCGGGCCACGCGAGCGGAGATGATGTTGGAGTTGTCGCCGCTGGAGACCGCGACGTACGCGGCGGCGGACTCGATGCCGGCCTCGGTGAGCACGTCGCGATCGAAGCCCACGCCCGTCACCCGCCGCCCTCGGAACCCGGCGCGAAGCCGCCGGAACGCCTGCGGGTCGCGGTCGATGATGGCGACGGAATGGCCGCTGTCCTCGAGGATATGAGCGAGAGTCGAACCGACTCGGCCACACCCCATGATCACTATATGCATTTCCCCCCGCACTTTCGCGGTCGGCCCATTGCTGGACACCAGTATGGCCCGAGGGGGGAGCGCCTCGTTTAAGGCCTCGGCATGGGGCTAGCATCTCGTTACGTGGCGAAGGTAACGGATCTTGTCAAACGCTTGCTCGTGGGGCGCGCCCTGCGTAGCGGGCAGCTTCACGAGCAACTCCTCCCAAAACGGATAGCACTGCCGGTTTTCGCGAGTGACGCGCTCTCTTCTGTGGCGTACGCGCCCCAAGAGATTTTGGTCATCCTGTCGTTGGCCGGAGTCTCCTTCTACACCTACAGTCCCTGGGTCGCGGTCGCCGTCGTGGTCGTGATGCTCACCGTCGTGGCGTCGTACCGGCAGAACGTGCACGCCTATCCGAGCGGCGGCGGGGACTACGAGGTGGCGACCACCAACCTCGGCAAGAACGCCGGGCTCACCGTGGCCAGCGCGCTCATGGTCGACTACGTGCTCACGGTGGCCGTGTCCGTCGCCAACGGCGTCGATTACGTCGGCGCCACAATTCCGTTCGTGGGCCAGCACAAGCCCGCCATCGCCATCGCCATCGTGATCCTCCTCACGGTGATCAACCTGCGCGGCATCCGCGAGTCCGGCGCCGCCTTCGCCGTTCCCACGTACGCGTTCATGATCGCCGTTCTGGCCCTGATCGCCTGGGGCGGGTTCCGGCTGCTGGTGCTGGGCGAGCAGCTCCAGGCGCCGAGCGCCCACTTCACCATCGAGGCCGAGCAGACCAACCTGACCGCCTTCGCCGCCGCGTTCCTGATCCTGCGCGCGTTCTCCTCCGGCTGCGCCGCCCTGACGGGCGTCGAGGCCATCAGCAACGGCGTGCCCGCCTTCAGAAAGCCCAAGAGCAAGAACGCCGCCACCACGCTGCTGATGATGGGCCTGGTCGCGATCACCATGTTCGGCGGCATCATCGCGCTCGGTCTCGCGTCGGGCGTGAAGATCGCCGAGCCGTCCGTGGTCGCCACCGACCTGCACCTGCCCAACGGCACCCCCGTCGGCCCCGGCTACTACCAGCAGCCGATCATCTCCCAGGTGGCCGACGCGGTGTTCGGCGGGGGGTCGCTGCCGTTCGTGGTGATCTCGGCGGTGACCGCCCTGATCCTCTTCCTGGCCGCCAACACGGCCTTCAACGGCTTCCCGGTGCTCGGCTCCATCCTGGCGCAGGACCGTTACCTGCCGCGCCAGCTCCACACCCGTGGCGACCGGCTGGCCTTCTCCAACGGCATCATCATCCTCGCGCTCGGCGCGTGCCTGCTGCTGTGGGGCTTCCAGGCCGACGTCAGCCGCCTGCTGAACCTCTACATCGTCGGCGTCTTCGTCTCGTTCACGCTCAGCCAGATCGGCATGGTCATCCACTGGACCCGCCACCTGAAGACCGAGACCGACCCCAAGGTGCGCCACCAGATGCACCGCTCCCGCGTGATCAACTTCTTCGGCGGGATCATGACGGGGCTCGTGCTGGTGGTCGTGCTGCTGACGAAGTTCCTGGTCGGGGCGTGGATCGTGTGCATCGCGATGCCGATCCTGTTCCTCATGATGAAGGGCATCAGGCGTCACTACGACAACGTGGCGGCCGAGCTGGAGATCAGCGAGGAGTACGAGCCGACCATGCTGCCCGCGCGCAACCACGCGATCGTGCTCGTCTCCAAGCTGCACAAGCCGACCATGCGCGCGCTGGCCTACGCCCGCGCCACCAGGCCGTCCACGATCGAGGCCGTCACGGTGGGCGTCGAGGGCGAGGACGCGCGCAGGCTGCAGGAGGAGTGGGAGCGGCGGGGCATCCCGGTGCCGCTCAAGATGCTCGACTCGCCGTACCGCGAGATCACGCAGCCCATCCTCGACTACGTCAAGACCCTGCGGCGGCGCTCGCCGCGCGACGTGGTGACCGTGTTCATCCCCGAGTACGTGGTCGGCCACTGGTGGGAGCACGCGCTGCACAACCAGAGCGCGCTCAGGCTGAAGGCGCGGCTGCTGTTCAAGCCGGGGGTCATGGTGACGAGCGTGCCCTGGCAACTGCACTCCTCCGACCGCCTCAAGGGCAGGCCGGAACCGTTCGCGCCGGGCGCGGTGCGACGTCCCTGGGACCAGACCGCAAAGGATGGAGAGCAGGCTCGGGCATAGGGTGTCCCTGTGGAACAGGCATCTCTCGAGCTGACGGTAGGTCCGGTCGCGCACGGCGGCTGGTGTGTGGCGCGCCACGAAGGGCGCGTGGTGTTCGTACGCCACGCCTTGCCAGGCGAGCGGGTGATCGCCGACGTCACCGAGGAGACCACCAGGTTCCTGCGTGCCGACGCCGTGGAGATCCTGGAGCCCTCGCCCGACCGCGTCGTCCCGCCCTGCCCGTACGCCGGCCCTGGGCGGTGCGGCGGGTGCGACTGGCAGCACGCCACGCTGGAGGCGCAGCGGCGGCTCAAGGCGCAGGTCGTGGCCGAGCAGCTCAAGCGGCTCGCGGGCCTGTCGCGCGAGGTCGTGGTGGAGGAGGTGCCGGGCGCCAAGGACGGGCTCGGCTGGCGCACCCGCGTCCAGTTCGCCGCCCGGCCCGGCGGTGAGCTGGGCTTCCGCCGGCACCGTTCGCACGACATCGAGGTCGTGGACGCCTGCCTGATCGCCCACCCGGAGGTGGAGGCGGTCGGGGCGGAGCAGCACTCCTGGCCGGGCGCGGCCGGCGTCGAGGTCATCGCGTCCTCGTCCGGCGACCGGGCCGTGGTCGTCTCGCCCAGGCCGCGCCGCAGCGTCACCGTGCCCGAGCTCGAAGCGCCCGCCTCGATCCTCCTCGACCAGGGCAAGGGCCGTACGGTGCCGCGCCGCGGCTCGGGGGTGCTGCACGAGCAGGTCGGCGACCGCGGCTTCCGGGTCGCGGGCAGCGGCTTCTGGCAGGTCCACCCGGGCGCCGCCGAGACGCTGCTGGACGCGGTGCTGGCCTACGCGGCGCCGGAGCCGGGGGAGTGGGCGCTCGACCTCTACTGCGGGGTGGGGCTGTTCGCCGCCGGTCTGGCGGAGGCCGTGGGGGCCGAGGGGGCGGTGTTCGGGCTGGAGTCGGAGGCGGCTGCCGTCCGCGACGCCCGCGCCAACCTCCGCGACCTGCCGCAGGCCCGGGTGGAGCGGGGAAGGGTCGAGGAGGCGCTGGACCGCTTCCAGATCGAACGCGCCGACCTCGTGGTCGTCGACCCGCCCCGTTCCGGGCTGGGGCGCGAGGTGGTGGAGCGGATCGCCGCGCTGGACGCGCAGCGGATCGTGTACGTCTCCTGCGACCCGGCCACGCTGGCGCGGGACCTGGCCTGGCTGGCGGAGCTCGGTTACCCGCTCTCCGACCTGCGGGCCTTCGACGCCTTCCCGATGACCCACCACGTGGAGTGCGTGGCCCTGCTGGCCAAGCAGTGATCCGTCGTCCCGGCCCGCCTCGCGGGTGAGCCGGGTCCTCCTCAGCCCGCGGCGCAAGATGCGCCGCGGGTTTCTTCGTGAACCCTCAAGCGATCCTCCGCGTACCTCTAGGTGGCTCCCAGGGGGGCCATGGGGCGTGCAAAGCCCGGTGGGACAGGAGTTTCGGGCCTGTGACAGCGGGGGGACGGACGCCTCAGGTGGCACTCTGGTTTACCCGAGTTGCGAGATTTATGTCGCAATTTAGTGACAAGTCGGTCTCGTTCCCGACAGAATGCCTTGCCATCCAGCGTCTATGGCAACTGGAGGGAATCCCCTATGCGTAGACCCATTGGGGTATTTGCCGGGCTCATCGGCCTGGCGGCGCTCTGCGCGCCGATCGGTGCGGCCGAGGCCGCGGCGCAGAGCTCGGTCGAGGCGCAGGCCTCGTGCCGCGTGAACGTGGCCAAGCCCAGCCTGACCAACGCATTGAAGATCAAGTCGTTCGCCACCCGTCGCAACTGCGACGACTCCGCACTCCTGCGCATCCGCATCAAGCGCGCCGTCCCGGGTCCCGACCCCGTCGTCAAGAGCGGGGCCTCCAAGGACGGCCGCATCACCTTGACACTCGCCTGCAAACCGGGCACCTACTACGCGGTCGCGACCGACTATCGCGGCGGCACCGCCAAGTCCCGGGCCGTCCGGCTGACCTGCACCCCTGACAGCACGCCGACGCCCACTCCCACCACTCCCAGCCCCAGCGGCACGTCGACCCCGACGCCCACCGCGCCGCCCCCGTCGTCCGGAGGGACGGTCGGCACGGCCGAGGAGAACGAGGTACTCAGGCTGACCAACGCCGAGCGGGCCAAGGGCGGCTGCCAGCCGCTCAAGCACGACCCGCAGCTCCGCACCGCCGCGTTCGGCCACTCCGACGACATGGCGAAGCAGGGCTACTTCGACCACACCTCCAAGGACGGCCGCAGCTTCATGGACCGCATCCGGGGGGCCGGCTTCAGCGGAGGCACGGCCTTCGCCGAGAACATCGCCTTCGGCCAGCCCTCCCCGGCCTCCGTGGTCCAGGGCTGGATGAACAGCGAGGGCCACCGGGCCAACATCATGAACTGCCGGTACAACCTGATCGGCGTCGGCGTGGCCAAGAACTCCCAGGGCCGGATCTACTGGACCCAGGACTTCGCGGCCAAGTAGGCCAAGCAGCCCAGGCAGGTCATTCAGGCCAAGTGGCCGCGCAGCCGTCCCATCTCGTCGGCGATGGTGGCCAGGGTCCAGTGGGCGTTCAACCCGCTCGGGTTGGGCAGCACCCACACCCTGGCCCCACCGACGAGCTCCTCCTGGGGGCCGATGCGGGCCTTGGGGCGGGCGAAGGCCATGCGGTACGCCGAGATCCCCAGCACCGCGAGGACCGCCGGCGCCGCGGCCGCCACCTTCGCGGTCAGGGCCAGGCCGCCCTCCACCAGCTCCTCCCGGGTCAGCTCCGACGCCTTGGCGCTCGGGCGGGCGACGATGTTCGTGATGCCGAGGCCGTACGAGGGGAGGAGGTGCTGCTCGGCCGGGGCCAGCAGGCGCGGGGTGAAGCCGGACAGGTGCAGCGCGGGCCAGAAGCGGTTGCCGGGCCGGGCGAAATGGTGGCCGGTGGCCTCGGACAGGAGGCCGGGATTGATGCCGCAGAACAGCACGTCGAGCTCGGGGGCCAGGACGTCGTCGATCACGTGCCGGAGATTAGCCCATCTCTTCGAGTTTGCGGCCCTTGGTCTCGCGCACGCACCTGACGACGAACAGGAACGACAGCACCGCGAAGAACGCGTACATGGCGTAGGTGAGCGGCAGGTTCCAGGCCGCCATCGCCGGGAACGTCACCGTGACCGCCCAGTTCGCGATCCACTGGGCCCCGGCGGAGAGGCCCAGGGCGGCGGCGCGGATGCGGTTCGGGAACATCTCTCCCAGCAGCACCCAGACCACCACGCCCCAGGACAGGGCGAAGAACAGCACGAACACGTTGGCCGCCACGAGCGCGATCAGCCCCTGCGGGTCGGGCAGCGTGACCGTCTTGCCCACCTCCCTGGCCGCGCTGAACGCCCACGCCGCGGTGGCCAGCGAGACCGCCATGCCCGCGGAGCCGATCAGGAGCAGCGGCTTGCGCCCGATCCGATCCACCAGCGAGATCGCGATGAACGTGCCCACGATGTTGATCATCGAGCTGGAGAAGCTGATCAGCAGCGAGGCGCTCTGGTTGATGCCGACCGACTGCCACAGCACGGACGAGTAGTAGAAGATCACGTTGATGCCGACGAACTGCTGGAAGACCGACAGGCCGATCCCGATCCAGACGATCGGCAGCAGCCCGAGCGCGGGCCCGCGCAGGTCCTTCAGCCCCGGCACCCGCTGGGTGCGCAGCACGTGCTGGATCTCCGCGATGTGGGCCTCGATGTCCACGTCCTCGGGCTCGATCTCGGACAGCACCTCGCGGGCCCGCCTGGTGCGCCCCGACATGATCAGGTAGCGCGGCGACTCGGGGATGATCAGCGCGAACGTCAGGTAGAACAGGGCGGGCACGACGCAGGCGCCCAGCATCCACTGCCACGCCTGCAGGCCCCAGAGGGGGTTGTTCACGTTGCCGCCGGCCAGCTGGACGATCACGTAGTCGACGAGCTGCGAGAACGCGATGCCGAGCACGATCGCCAGCTGCTGGAACGAGCCCAGCCGTCCCCGGTAGGCGGGCGGGGCCACCTCGGCGATGTACGCGGGCCCGATCACCGACGCCATGCCGATCGCGAATCCCGCGATCACGCGCCAGAACGCGAGGTCCCAGATGGCGAACGGCAGCATCTGACCGATCGAGCTGACCGCGAACAGCAGCGCCGCCACCTGCATCGTCCTGGTACGCCCCAGCCGGTCGGCCAGCCCGCCGCCCGCCCACGCCCCCACGGCGGACCCGAGCAGCGCGATGGCCACCACGAACCCGATCTCGACCGGCCCCACGCGGAAGTACTTCTGGATGCCGACGACGGCGCCGTTGATCACGGCGCTGTCGTAGCCGAACAAGAACCCCCCGATGGCCGCGGCCGCCGTGATGAAGATGACGTGGCCGAGGTGCTCGTGGTGCGCGAACTTCGTTGCCATGCAGGTCCTTCCCCGTGGTGGGGGGACATACCCGCAGGTCATGGCGTTAGTCAGAGCCGGGGATCCACGGGCTCCGACTCCAGGGCCAGCACCGCGAAGACCGGCTCGTGCACCCGCCAGGCCGCCTCGCCGTCCGCCAGCCGCGACAGCGCCTCCAGCCCCAGCGCGTACTCGCGCAGCGCCATCGAGCGCTTCTTGCCCAGGAAGCGCCGGCGCAGCACGTCGAGCGACTCGGTGTAGTCGGGGCCGTAGATGATGCGCAGGTATTCGCGCCCGCGCACCTTCACCCCGGGCTGCACCCGCCCGGGAGCGTACGCGGCGGGCTTGACCACCATGCCCTCGCCGCCCGCCGCCGTCAGGGACTCCCACCACTCGGTCGCCGAAGCCCTCGACCCGGGCGAGTCGAGCGTGACGGAGACGTGCCGGGTGGGGGCGATCAGCGGCGAGTCGAGCAGCGCCAGCGTGGACAGGTGCCAGGCGTGCGGCTCCAGCGCCGTGGCCCGTCCCTCGCAGGCGAGGATCTGGAACGGCGCCACCCGGATGCCCTCCAGGCCGTCGACCGGCCAGCAGTAGCGTGCATAAGCGTCGCGGAACAGGGCAGCGTTGTCGGAGCGGCGCCGGGTGCGGGTCAGCAGTCCGCCCACGTCCATTCCCCGCCCGGCCGCCGCCTCAAGGGCCGCGACCGCCTCGGGCAGCGCGGCGCGGGCGGCCGCGCCGACGGAGGCGTACTGCGAGCGGATCAGCTCGCCGGCCTTCGCCGACCAGGGCAGCAGCTCGCAGTCGAGCACCACCCAGTCGGAGTCCAGCTCCGCCCAGAGCGGCTCGCACGCCTCGCGCAGCCGCGCGACCAGCGGCGCCGTGTCGTCGAAGAACGGCCGCCCGGTACGCGTGTAGACGGCGCCCGTGCTGCCGTCCGTCACGCCGAACCTGGCCGCCGCCACCTCCGGCGTCCTGGCCAGCACGGCGACGGCCCGCGAGCCCATGTGCTTCTCCTCGCACACGACCTCGCGCACCCCGGCGGCGGCGAACTCCTCGAACGCCTCGTGCGGGTGCTCGAGGTAGCCGTCCAGCCGGGACGTCTCCGGCGGCGCCATGGTGGGCGGCAGGTAGACCAGCCAGCGCGGGTCCACCGCGAACCGGCTCATGACCTCCAGGGCCGCGGCCGCGTTCTCCTCCAGGACCTTGACCCTGGTGCCGAACCTGGTCTCGACGTGCCGGGTGCCGATCACGTCGTTGATGTCCAGCATGCCGGGATCGCGGGCCGAGCCGGTGCCGAGGGGCTTGGCCGGCTCGTACCAGACCTTCTCTGCCGGGATCTGGACGATCTGCCGCTCCGGGTAGCGCAGCGCGGTCAGGTGGCCGCCGAAGACGCAGCCGGTGTCGAGGCAGATCGTGTTGTTCACCCACTCGGGGCGGACCGTGGGGGTGTGGCCGTAGACGACCATCGCCCGGCCGCGGTACTCGTCGGCCCACGGGTAACGGACGGGCAGGCCGTACTCGTCGGTCTCGCCGGTCGTGTCGCCGTACAGGGCGAACGCGCGCACCCGGCCCGAGGCGCGGCCGTGGTAGGCCTCCTTCAGCCCCGCGTGCGCGACCACGAGCCGGCCGCCGTCGAGGCGGTAGTGGCTGAGCAGGCCGTCCATGAACGTCCTGGCCCGCTCCACGAACTCGGGCTCCTGCGCCGCGAGCTGGTCGAGCGACTCCTGCAGGCCGTGCGCGACCGTGACCTTGCGGCCGTTGAGCGCGCGCACCAGCTTCTGCTCGTGGTTGCCGGCCACGCAGATCGCGGTGCCGGCCTCGACCATGTCCATCACCAGGCGCAGCACGCCGGGGGTGTCGGGCCCGCGGTCGACCAGGTCGCCGACGAACACGGCCGTGCGCCCCCCCGGGTGCGTGAGCCCCTCCCAGCCGAGCCTGCGCAGCAGCGTCTCCAGCTCCGAGCGGCAGCCGTGCACGTCGCCGATGATGTCGAAGGGGCCGGTCAGCTCGGTCCTGTCCGACCAGGCCCTCTCGTACGTGATCTCCGCGTCGTCGATCTCGTCGAGGCCGCGCAGCACGTGGACCCGCCGGAACCCGTCGTTGGAGATCTTGCTCAGCGAGCGCCGCAGCTCCTTGCGCTGGCGGATGACCACGCCGGGGCCGAAGTCGCGGTCGGGCCGGGCGGCGTTGCGCTCGATGGCCACCTCCTCGGGCGCGTCGAGCACGATCGCGTCGCACAGCACGTCGTACTTCCTGGCCAGGTCGAGCAGGCTCCTGCGGGCCGCGTACTGGACGTTGGTGGCGTCGACCACGGTGAACAGGCCCCTGGCCAGCCGCACGCCGACGATGTGGTGCAGCAGGTCGAACGCCGCGGGCGTGGCCGACTGGTCGTTCTCGTCGTCGGAGACGAGACCGCGGCAGAAGTCGGAGGAGATGACCTGCGTGGGCTTGAAGTGCTTCCTGGCGAACGTCGACTTGCCGCTGCCCGAGACGCCGACGAGCACCACCAGCGAGAGCTCAGGAACGCTGATCACGGGTGAACACTCCCATCTGGGTCGGCGGGCCGACCTCGGGGTCATCGTCGCCGACCGGCGCGAAAGCGACCTGGTAGCCGTACTCGCCGGCGACCCTGGTGGCCCAGGCGGCGAACTCGGCGCGGGTCCACTCGAAGCGGTGGTCGGGGTGGCGCAGGCCGGTCAGGAACTCGTAGCGGACGTTGTGCTCGACGTTGGGGGTGGTGACGAGCACGTGCTGGGGCCGGGCGCGGCCGAACACGACGCGTTCGAGCGCGGTCAGGCGCGGCGGGTCGACGTGCTCGATCACCTCCATGAGCACCGCGGCGTCGTAGCCGGACAGCCGCTTGTCGGTGTACGTGAGCGCGCCCTGGAACAGGGTGAGCCGGGCGCGCTTGCTGTCGGGCATGCGGTCCAGGCGCAGCTTGCGGGCGGCGATGGTGAGCGCCATCGACGAGACGTCCATGCCGCCGACCCTGGCGAACCTGGGCCTGGCCAGCAGCGCGCCGACCAGCTCGCCCTGGCCGCAGCCCAGGTCGATCACGCTGACCGCGCCGAGCTCCTCCAGCTTGGCCAGCACCGCCTCGCGCCGCCGGAGGTTCAGCGGCTTCGCCTTGGGCGCCGCCTCCTCCTGGGGAGCGTCGCCCTGGGCCTCGGCCTCCGCGGCGGCCGCCTCGTCGGCGGCGGTCTCCCCGGCGGGCGCGTCCTCCTCCACCGCGGGCTCCAGCTCCTCCTCGGTCTCGTCGCCCAGCTCGGCCAGGCGCGCCAGCGCGGTGCGGGCCAGCGCCCAGCGCCGCCCCAGGTAGCGCCGGGTGATCAGGCCGCGCTCCGGGTGCCCGGCCAGCCAGCCCTCGCCCGCCCTGATCAGCTTGTCGACCTCGTCGGGCGCGATCCAGTAGTGCTTGCCGTCGTCGAGCACCGGCAGGAGCACGTACAGGTGGTTGAGCGCGTCGGCGAGGCGCGCCGTGCCGCGCAGGGTGAGCCGGACATAGCGCGAATCGCCCCACTCGGGGAAGCCCTCGTCGAGCGGCAGAGCCTGCGCGTCCACCTCCCACCCGAGCGGCTCGAACAGCCTGGTGGCCAGCTCGGGGCCGCCCCGGCAGGGCAGCGCGGGCAGCCGCAGCTCCAGCGGCAGCGGCGTGCCCGCCAGCTCGGGCCTGGCCGTGCACCGGCCCGCCCGCGCCGTGCGGAACACGTCGGCCAGCGCCACGGCCAGCAGCGAGGAGGCCGCGTAGGGGCGGTCGTTGACGTACTGCGACAGGCTGAAGTCGGGCGAGCTCTTGCCGCGCGACCTGACCAGCGCGATCGGATCGACTTCGAGCAGGAGCGCCGCCGTGCAGCGCTCCTCCTCGGCCTCGGGGTAGAACACCGTCGCCGTGCCGAACGACCGGCCGAACTCCTGCACTCGCCCGGGATGCTTGTGCAGGAGGAAACCCAGGTCAGTGGCGGGCCTCGCGGTGGTCGTGATCGTCAGCAGCACGCCCCAAGTCTGCCGTACCGCCACGAAGCGCCGCCAATGATTACTTACACGTGCGGAAGCACCTCAGCGGCGATCAGCTCCAGGTGCTCGAGGTCGTTCAGGTCCATGATCTGGAGGTAGACCGTCTCGGCGCCCAGCTCGGCGAACTTGCCGATCTTCTCCACGATCTCGGCCGGGGTGCCGCACAGGCCGCCCACCGGCAGGGTCTCGGGGTTCTCGCCGATGGCGGCCGCGCGCCGCTCGACCTCCGCCCGATCCGCGCCCACGACGGTCGTCTGCGCCACCGAGTACGTCAGGTCGCGCCCGGTCGTCTCGCAGGCCGCGCGCACCCGCGCGAACGCCTGCTCCGTGTCGGCCAGGGTGTGGAACGGGAGGTTGTACTCGTCGGCGTACGCAGCCGCCAGCCTCGGCGTGCGCTTGGCGCCGAACCCGCCGATGATGATCGGCGGCCTGGGCCGCTGGACCGGCTTGGGCAGCGCCGGCGAGTCGGCCACCCGGTAGTAGCTGCCCTCGAACGAGAAGCTCTTCTCCGCGGTCCACAGACCCGTGATGATCTCGAGCTGCTCCTCGAACCGCCCGAACCGCTCGTTCTGCGGCGGGAACGGGATGCCGTACGCCGCGTGCTCGGTGTCGAACCAGCCCGTGCCGAAGCCGAGCTCGACCCGGCCGCCGCTCATCTGGTCGATCTGCGCGACGCTGATCGCCAGCGGCCCGGGCAGCCGGAACGTGGCCGGCGTCACCAGGGTGCCCAGCCGGATCCTCGAGGTCTCCCTGGCCAGGCCGGCCAGCGTGATCCACGCGTCGGTCGAGCCGACCCCCGGGTCGCCGGGGCCGATGCGCATGTAGTGGTCGGAACGGAAGAAAGCATCAAAACCCAGTCGCTCGGTGGCCTGGGCGACGGTGAGCAGGTCGTCATATGTCGCGCCCTGCTGGGGCTCGGTGAAGATCCGCAGCTTCATGACGACATTATCCGCACACAACGGACGCGTGCCGGAAAAGGAGCGCGCAGCGGCTCGCGCGCTTGCTACCGTTCGAGTCAGCGCCGGAAAGTAGCCGAATGACCACGTGGGGTGGCCTATGCCGCGGCACAAGAGGGAGCCGGGCATGCTCCCGCGCCCGCTCGCGATCCTCGGGGCCCTCGCTCTCACCGGCGCCACCGGAGCGATCGTGCGCATGCTTCCCGCGGGTGCCACGCTCGCGCCGAGGCCGCCGGTGGTGAGGCACACCCCTGCCGTCTCGCCACCGGTGGCGGTGGAGCCGCAGGCGGCGTTCGTGGAGTTCGTCGACACCGCGCGGGAGCCCGAGTTCGACCTGTCCAAGGAGACCAGGCGCACCGGTGTGCGCCGGTACGCGCTCGGCCACCTCGTCTCCGGCGACGACGGCTGCGCGCCCAAATGGAATGGCCCGTCCCAGTCCGACCCGCTCGATCCCGGCAAGAACCCCGTGGCCAACCGGATCGGCCGGCTCAGGGCGCTGGGCGGCGACGCCGCGCCCGTGTTCGGCGGCCCGGAGGGGCGGGAGCTGGCCGACACCTGCACCAGGCCGGGCGGGCTCGCGGCCGCCTACCGCAGGGTGGTCGGGGCGTTCGACGCCGACACCATCGACTTCGAGGTCAGCGACAGCCGGGACGAGGCCGCCGTGCTGCGCCGGGCGCGGGCCATCTACGCCATGCAGCGCGAGCGGCCGCTCCAGGTCAGCTTCACGCTGCCACTGAAGTCGGACGGGCTCGGCTCCGGCGACGTGGCGATGCTGCGGGCCACCCGCCAGGCGGGCGCCGAGATCGGCACCGTCAACCTGCTGGCCGACATCGAGCCGCGCGGCGCCCCAGACGGCCGCCTGCGACGGGTGGCGGAGGCCGTGCTGGCGGCCAGGGACCAGATCGCGCGGGCCCAGGGCCTGGACGACCCCGAGGAGGCGTGGCCGCACATCGCGCTCACCCCGGTGCTGGTGGGCGAGGGCGATCTGAACGAGGTCGACGCCCGGACCCTGGCCGCCTACGCCGCCCGCCACGGCCTGGCCTGGCTGTCGCTGCGCGGAGTCGCCCCGAAGCCGGACGTGTCACGGATTCTTTGGCAGGCCTCTCCCTGACTATAGGATTTCCGCGACGGGCGAGGTTTCCAGCGGCAGGGGGATGGCGTGATGGCGGCGCGTCCGGAGACGGCGCGAAAGATCCTGCTCTACTGGATGGACGCCGCGGTCATGCTCCTCGGCGTCATGTTCGTGGTGGTCATCGTCATCTACCTGGCGGACGGCCGGATCTCCACGCTCCACGCCGCGGCCGTCCTCGCATGCCTGCTGGTCTGCTTCGGCCTCTTCCCCTCCCTGCTCAGGGAGGCCTACGACACCAGGCCGCGGCCGACGCCGAAGCTGGTGGTCGCGGGACTGTCCGCGGCGGTCGCGGTGGCGTTGGTGCCGCACCAGCCGCTGGAGAACGTGCCCACCTGGCTGGAGATCGGCGTCCTGTGGCTGTCGATCGCCGCCCTCTACCTGCCGTGGGCCGTGACCCTCTGCCTCGGCGTGGCCGTGGTCGGCCTGGCCGGCGGCTATGTCATGGCCGTGACCGGCGAGCCGTGGTACGGGGTGCTGGTCCCCGAGACGTTCAGCGCCGTCGCGCTGACGGTGGCCATGCTGGTCTGGCGCTGGATCTGGTGGACGATCAGGGACGCCCACGACAGCAAGGAGGCCAAGGCCCGGCTGGCGGTGTCGGAGGAGCGGCTGCGCTTCGCCCGTGACCTGCACGACCTGCTCGGCCACAGCCTGTCGGTGATCACGCTGAAGAGCGAGCTGGCCGCCAAGCTGGCGACCAAGGACGCCGGGCGGGCGGACGCCGAGATGGCCCAGGTTCACCGGCTGGCCGGCGAGTCGCTGGCCGAGGTGCAGCAGGCGGTGCACGGATACCAGACGCTCGACCTCGACGAGGAGCTGGCCGGCGCGCGGGTGGCGTTGGAGGCGGCCGGCGCGCGCTGCCTGATCGACGCCAGGGCCGACGGGCTGTCGCCGGCCGCCCGGACCCTGCTGGCCTGGGCGGTGCGTGAGGGCACCACCAACGTGCTCAAGCACAGCGCGGCCACCCGCTGCGCGATCACGATCGACGCCGGCGTGCTCGAAATGATCAACGACGGCGTGGACGGGCGCCCCTCCGCCTCCGGCAGCGGCCTGCGGGGCCTGTCGGAGCGGCTGGCCACGGCGGGCGGTTCCTTCTCCGCCCGGCCGACCCCGGCGGGCGAGTTCCTGCTGCGAGCGGCGGTGCCCGCGTGATCCGCCGTGCGACGAAGCTGGACAAGATCCGCTGGGTGATCGTCTACTCGACCGACTTCATCAACCTGTTCTCCTTCTTCGGCTATTACGACCTCTATGTCCGCTGGACGAGCAACGTGCCGTGGCCGGTGGTCCTGGCCGGTGTCGCCCTGCTGCTGGTCTTCAACGTGCTCGCGACGCGGCCGCACCGGGTGGCCATGAGGGGCGGCAGGCGGCCCACCGCGATCCTGGCGGTGACCGGCGTGATCATCCTGGTCATGTCCGTCGCCTTCTTCATGTGGGCCATCCCGACGTGGCTGAGCATGCTGGGGCCCTTCGTGCGCAGGCGCACCATCGTGATCCTGTCGGTCCTGTCCGTCGTGCTCTTCAACCTGTACGTGGCGCTGCAGGGTGTGCCCATCTGGGGCACGCTCCTGGTGCAGTCGGTGTTCACCGCCGTGAGCGTGGGCGGCGTGCTGACGAACCTGTGGCTCTGGCGGGTGGCCAAGGAGGCGCACGAAGGGCAGGAGGCGCAGGCCAGGCTGGCGGTCTCGGAGGAGCGCCTGCGCTTCGCCCGCGACCTCAACGACCTGCTCGGGCAGAGCCTCACCGACATCGCGGCCCGCACCGAGGGCGCGTCGCGCACGCTGCCGGCCGACCCGGCGGCGGCGGCCGAGGAGATGTTCGCGGTGCGCGACCTGGCCCGGCGGTCGCTGCGCGAGGTGCGCTCCGTCGTGCAGAGCTACCGGGCCGTCGACCTGGACGAGATGCTCGCCAGCGTGCGGGCCGTGCTGGAGGCGGCGGACGTACGATGCACCGTGCGCGCCGAGACGGGCTCGCTGTCACCGGAGACCCGCACGCTGCTGGCCACGGTCGTGCGCGAGGGGACCACCAACGTGCTCAAGCACAGCACGGCCGGACGCTGCAGGATCACGATCGAGGATGGAGTGCTGGAGATGTCCAACGACGGGGTGAGCGGGCCGGCGGGCGAGCACGCGCCGAACGGCCTGGCGGGGCTGGCCCAGCGCGTACGCGCGGTCGGCGGCACCCTGGAGGCCGCGCCGACGCACGAGGGCGGCTACCTGCTGCGGGCGGCGGTGCCGGCATGACGACCAGGGTGTTGCTGGCGGACGACGAGCACCTGATCCGGGGCGCCATCGCGGCCCTGCTGGACCTGGAGGAGGGCATCGAGGTCGTCGCCCAGGTGGGCAGGGGCGACGAGGTCGTGGCCGCCGTGGCCGAGCACCGGCCCGACGTGGCCGTGCTCGACATCGAGATGCCCGGCATGGACGGCCTCAGCGCGGCCGAGCAGATCAGCGCGCAGTGCAAGATCGTCATCCTGACGAGCCTGGGCCGCCCCGGCTACCTGCGCAGGGCCATGGCGGCGGGGGTGAGCGGCTTCCTCGGCAAGGACGCCTCGGCGGAGGAGCTGGCCATGGCGATCCGGAAGGTCCAGGCGGGCGGCCGCTATCTCGACGCCGAGCTCGCCGCCGCCGCGATGGCCGCCGGCGACAGCCCGCTGACCGAGCGCGAGCGCGACGCGCTGCGGCTGGCCGGCGACGGGGCCACGATCTCGCGGATCGCGGCCGAGCTGCACCTGACCGAGGGCACCGTACGCAACTACCTGTCGAGCGCGATGACCAAGCTCAACGCCCAGAACCGCCTGGAGGCCATCCGCACGGCCCAGCGCATGGGCTGGCTCTGAACCCGGCCGGGGACCTCACCGCAGCAGGTCGCGCACCTTCGCCAGCAGGTCCACCTGGGTACGCCAGTCGCCGCCCGCTATGCCGATGACCGCGTGGCCCGCTGGCCAGGGTACGGCTCATCGCCGCGGGGGAGGTGTGCAGCCGGGCGGCGGCACGGGTGACGCTCTGCTCGGTCAGCAGGGCGTCGAGGGCGACGGCGAGGTTGGCGTCGAGGTTCGGGTCTGGGCTGCTCACCGGCATTATTCCGTTTCGGGCAATGATTGGATGCTGAAGTTTCCATTGTGGCAATGCGGTTCGGGTCTGCACGATCAAAGGGCCGTACCGATCCGACATAGACCGCGAGGTTTTCATGATCGTCATTACCGCCCCCACCGGGAACATCGGCAGGCGGCTGCTGTCTCTGCTGGTCGAGGCCGCGCCCGCCCGCGGAGAGGAGTTGCGCGTCGTGGTCCGCGATCCTGCCCGGCTCCCCGAGGCCGTGCGCGGACGGGTCGAGGTGGTCACCGGCTCGCACGGCGACGCCGCAACCGTCGAGCGCGCCTTCACCGGGGCGTCTCGGGTGCCGGTCCACGAACCTGCTGATCGGTCCCGAGGCGAACAGCATCACCAGCACCGCCACCACGACCGCCGCGATCATCACGCCGAGCG